>NZ_DJDT01000228.1 GCF_002432345.1 Pedobacter sp. UBA5917 | reverse complement strand
CGCGGTAACCGGAATTTAATGGAATAAAGTCCTTGCATAATTAATAAATCGTAAGTGTTTGGTTTGGGATATTGTTATTTTGAAATCGCACAAAGATGTTGCTTTGATGTAAGCAGTATTAATCGCCTAGGTTATTAAATTGTTAAATCTGAGAGACAGATTTTAAGCCATTATTACAAAATAAATGTGCCTTGAACGCTTATTAAAGGAGAATTTATCATTCTTTCGACGATAAAAAAATCTGCTAAACTAGTTTAAAAAATCGAGTTCAAAAATTGGTTTTTTGAGTTTTTTTAAGAAAGAATTATGGAAAGTTATTTCCATCGATTTAAATAAACGGAGTGGGTAAAAATCAGGGGATTTAAGCGGTAGAAAAAGAGGTAACAATTAGTTAATATGAGTTATTTACTGTTATTCTGAATACGCAACAGATTGTCATTGCGAGAAGGCTTTTTCAGCCGACGAAGCAATCTTTTTTGTAAGAGTCGCTGGCAGGAAAGATTGCTTCGTCGTACCTCCTCGCAATGACGACTTTGGGCGGTCGAACTGAAGCAAAGGAACGCAATTGGGTGAAGCAATCTTTCGTGTAAAACGGTGAACTTAAAATATAATCATGGAACGAGGTGGAACAGTTTATATCATTACTAATTTTACCCATACCACGTTATATACCGGGGTTACTTCGGATATTATGTTTAGGATAAAAGAACATAAAGACAAAGAATATCCTAAATCTTTTTCTGCTAAATACAATACAGATAAACTTGTTTATTTTTGTTCTTATGATTCAATAGAAGAAGCAATCGCAGAAGAAAAAAGAATTAAAGGTGGAAGCCGGAAAAAGAAGATAAAATTAATAGAATCTATGAATCCTGAATGGAAAGATTTATGGGAGATAGTGAAAGATTGTTAATACGCTCATTGTCGTCATTGCGATTAAAAATATCGTCATTGCGAACTGAAGCCAGGGATTGCGTGATGGAGTGAAGCAATCTTTCCAGAAGGTAACAACAGTTTAAAATAAATAATAGCATAATAGATTCTTTCGTCAGTAGTAAAGCCTCCTAGCAATGACGAGTTTTAGAAGTCGAGACAAAGGAAGGGAGTATGGAAATCTTTGCTTAAAAGTGATTTGTTTGATTACAATTACAAATCATTATTGCAAACTGAAGCAGTCTTTCCTGCAGGTAACAACTTCGTCATTGCGAACTGAAGAGAAGGATCGTATGGTAGAGGGAAGCAATCTTTCTGGGTAATAACAATTTAAAAATAAATAATAACAAAAAAGATTGCTTCGTCGTGCCTCCTCGCAATGACGGACAATAACAAGTATGATAAACCGCGAAACGATAGATAAGATAATGGATACCGCCCGTATTGAGGAGGTAGTTGGGGATTTTGTGCACTTAAAAAAACGCGGAACCAGTTTAATAGGTAATTGCCCTTTCCATGGCGAAAAAACACCTTCATTCCACGTCTCAGTTACTAAAGGCATTTACAAATGCTTTGGTTGTGGCAAAGGGGGCGATTCAGTGCGCTTTATTATGGATCATGAAAAATATTCATATCCGGAGGCGCTTAAGTTTTTAGCCAATAAATACAATATTGAGGTTGAAGAAGCCGAACTAAGCCCACAGGCAATAGAAGCCCAGAGTGCCAAAGAAAGCCTTTACGTAGTTTCACAATACGCAAGTGCTTTTTTTGTAAAACAACTCTGGGATACCGACGAGGGCAGGGGGATTGGCCTTAGTTATTTTAAAGAGCGTGGCTTTAGGGAAGATATCCTTAAAAAATTTGAAGTTGGTTATTCGCCCGACGTATGGGACGCCCTTACGCAGAGTGCCACCAATGCAGGTCATAAACTGGAGTTTTTAGAAGCCACAGGACTATCAATCAAAAATGATAACGGCAAAATTTATGACCGTTTCCGCGGGCGTGTAATGTTCCCAATCCATAACTTTACCGGTAGGATAATCGGTTTTGGGGGTAGGACATTAAAAACCGATAAAAACGTTCCGAAATATGTAAACTCGCCCGAAAGTGAAATTTACCATAAATCGAATGTGCTTTACGGTTTATTCCATGCTAAAAAAGCCATTCGCGATCTTGATAACTGTTATCTGGCCGAAGGTTACGCCGATGTACTTTCGGTGCATCAGGCCGGGATAGAAAACGTAGTTGCTTCTTCGGGTACCTCGTTAACTGTAGAGCAGATCAAACTGATCGGGCGTTTTACCCAGAACATTACCATTTTGTTTGATGGTGATGCTGCAGGTATTAAAGCCTCGTTGCGCGGTTTGGACATGATTTTGGAAGAAGGATTGAACGTAAAAATCGTTTCTTTCCCTGATGGTCACGATCCGGATTCGTACATGCACCACGTTGGTGCCGGTGCTTTTAAAACCTACCTCGAGCAGAACAGGAAAGATTTTATTTTATACAAGGCCAATGTGCTGCTTAAAGATGCCGGCAACGATCCCATCAAACGTGCAGGCATTATCCGTGATATTGTAGAAAGCATCGCTAAAATCCCCGACCAGATCAAAGCTTCGGTTTTTATCCGCGAGTGCAGCAGTTTGCTCGAAATTGATGAACATATTTTACTGGGCGAGCTCAATAAAATGCGCTCGGCCAAGCTGAAGAAAAACTTCGATAACAATCAAAGAGCAAATCCATCGGCAAGTCCTAAACCTTATTCTTCCGGTGCGCCCGAGCCACTTGGACCACCCGATGATTTATGGGATGATAGCGCAGGCCCAATGGGCTACGAGCAACCGACGACTGTAGAGGAAGAGGAATTTCAGGAAAAGGAGATAGTAAGGCTTTTATTGGCTTACGGGCACGAATTTGTAAACTGGGATAAAATAGACGATATGTACATTGGTCCGTTTATCATGCAAAACCTGGCCGATGTTGAATTTGATGATCCGCTCTGCAAACAGATTATCGATTATTATAAAACAGAAATTGACAACGGACGTTTGCCAACATCAAACCATTTTGTTAAACATGAGGATAGGTCAATTGCAGATCTGGCCATTACGCTTTCAACATCAGAGCATGCTTTAAGCGAAAATTGGTTGAATAAACACCTGATTTATGTTAAAGACGAATCGATGAATCTAAAAGCTACCATTTTGGGCGGTATTTTCCACTTGAAAAAACGGAAAGTAGAGAAAATATTGATGAATCTTTTAAAAGAAATCAAAGAAGAAAAAAACGAAGACAACCAGATAATTTTGATGCAGCGTTATGGTGTAATTAAAGGAGTAGAAAGAGAAATCTCGAAGTTCTTGGGATCGGTTATTGTTAAGTAAACTCCAAAATACATGTCATCTCGACTGAAGCGATAGCGGAATGGAGAGATCTGTCTCGAGATAGATTTCTCGGCTACGTTGCACTTCGCTCGAAATGACGACTTTTTGATAGGCTCTTTTGCCAAACAAAGAAACTGTATAACTCAATCATTCATTCTCTCATTGATTCATTCTCCCATTCAATAATTAATAAGCTATGGCCCTCCACAACGATTTAGGTAAAGCCGGTGAAAGTATTGCCAAACAATATCTCGAAGATGAGGGGTATGAGATTTTGGACGAAAACTGGACGCATGGCAAGGCCGAGATTGATTTAATTGTTTATAAAAACGGGATTATGGTTTTTGTAGAGGTTAAATCGCGGAGTTCAGTAGCTTTCGGCGAACCGGAAGATTTTGTGCATAAAGCCAAAGAGAAACAGATGGAATTGGCGGCAAATGCCTATATTGACATCATGAACCATCAAAATGATATCCGTTTTGATATTATTGCAATTACATTTACAAAAAACAAAAGTTATAATTTAAACCATATAGAAGATGCGTTTTGGCCTGAAGACTAACCCCATTAAAAATTTCATATTTATCGGAACCGTACTTGCATTTGTAAGTTCTTGTAAGGAAAATACCACCACAACCTACCGTAGTTTTCTTTCGCCTTTAACCGGCCTTAATGTCGCGTCGGGAAAAGAGTTTGATGTTAAAGTGCAGTTTGGTGCCGAGCAGAAGGTAGACTCGGTAGTTTATCTGATCGATACTGTTAAAGTGCTTTCCAAAACCGATACCTCGGGTATAAAACTTAAAACTGCCGGTTTAAAACTGGGTAACCACCTGTTGACCGCAAAAATATTCGGTGAAGGAAAATCGGAAGATTTAACCTCCAATATCAACGTTTTGGCTGCCCAGGCTCCGGTTGAGTATGGTTACAAAGTGATTAAATCATTGCCTCACGATACTTCTTCTTATGTAGAAGGTTTAGAATACCATGATGGCTTTTTCTACGAAAGTGCCGGCGATTATGGTCACTCGAGTTTACGCAAAGTAGATCCGGCAAGTGGTAAGGTCCTTCAGAAAGCAGATCTGGATAAACAATATTTCGGCGAAGGCATTACCGTGATCGGAAACAAGATTATCCAATTAACCTATCGCGAAAAAGTGGGCTTTGTGTACGATAAAGCTACTTTCAAAAAGCTTTCAGATTTTTCTTATACTACAGGTAGAGAAGGTTGGGGTTTGGCTTTCGACGGACAGAGAGTATTGAATACTGATGGATCCAATACCATCTTTTTCCTGAATAAAGATACTTATCAAAAAACAGGATCGATTGATGTTTTTGATGATAAAGGTGCTATCCAGAACCTGAATGAGCTTGAAGTAATTGATGGTAAGATTTATGCAAATGTATACACTACCAACAATGTTCTGATCATTAATCCGGAAACCGGTGCCGTAGAGGGCAGAATCGATCTGTCTGGATTATTGCCTGCCGATTATTTTAAAACCGAAGAAGAAAAAGCCAATAACGTTTTAAATGGGATAGCTTACGATAAAACCACGAAAGGACTTTTTGTGGCTGGTAAAAAATGGCCGCATATTTTCCAGATTGAGTTGGTGAAGAAATAAATCAAGAGCTGTAATTGCGGTACGCTATTTTTTACAACCATTAACTTCATAAAAAGCATCGTCATCTCGACTGGA
>NZ_DJDT01000229.1 GCF_002432345.1 Pedobacter sp. UBA5917 | reverse complement strand
GATGTAAGATGGATGATGTAATATGGATGATGTAAGATGGATGATGTAATATGGATGATGGACGAAAAGTTGGTATGGTTAACTGTTTACCCTTCGACTACGCTCAGGGGGTTAATCGGTTAACTGATGACTTGGGCAGGTATAACAGATTATTTAGAGGAAATATAAACCTTAGTGTCTTTGTGCCTTTGTGGTAAAAATTTGTTTATTGGTCATTAGTTCACTGCATGGTTAACTGTTTACCCTTCGACTACGCTCAGGGGGTTAATCGGTTAACTGAGCAAGTGAAACAGAAAAACTTGGTGTCTTGGTGGTCGAAATTTGTCATTGGTTCATTGGTCATTTTTGATTATTTTGTAAAGTTGAAATGTTTTGGATGTTGTGATTTGTTCATTGGTCATTTGTTTACTGGTCATTAGTGATTTGTTCATTAGTACTAAAGTCCATCATCCATTTTACATTCTACATCATCCATCATTGTTCACATGTGGAAACTTTCTTTTGCTAGCCTCGCATAATAAATTTATTATTGTAAGATAATTCTGAAGAGAAAATCTGGAGATATTTTTATTTTCATTCATCAGGCTTATTTCTACAAATTCTTCATCGCCCGGCAAATCAAAAAATGCGGGGTTTTCACTGAAGAACAGATAAACACAGTATGGCAGAAGTAATTTATAACGACGACAGTATCCGTTCATTAGATTGGAAAGAGCACATCAGGCTTCGTCCGGGGATGTACATTGGTAAACTTGGCGATGGCTCTGCGCAGGATGATGGTATTTACGTTTTATTAAAGGAAATTGTAGATAACTCTATCGATGAGTTTGTAATGGGAACCGGAAAAACCATCGAAATTACCCTTTCCGAACAAAAAGTGAATGTACGTGATTATGGTCGTGGTATTCCATTGGGTAAGGTAATCGATTGTGTGAGCAAGATTAATACCGGGGGTAAATACGACAGCAATGCTTTCCAGAAATCGGTGGGTTTAAATGGGGTAGGTACAAAGGCGGTAAATGCACTTTCTACCAGTTTCACTGTACAATCATATCGTGATGGAAAAACGAAAAAAGTAGAATTTTCTAAAGGAGAAATTGTAACCGAGCAACCGGTAATCGATACCACGCAGCGTAATGGTACGGCAATTACCTTTTATCCCGACGAAACCATTTTCAGAAACTACCACTATATTCCGGATTTTGTGGAGAGCATGGTTTGGAACTATGTTTTCTTAAATACCGGTTTAACGGTAAATTTTAATAACCAGAAATATTTTTCGGAAAGAGGTTTGTACGATCTGCTTTCTAAATTTAATAAGCCAGAAGAAATCCGTTACCCGATTATTCACATGATTGGTCCGGATATTGAAATTGCGATGACCCACGGACAGCAATATGGCGAAGATTACCATTCGTTTGTTAACGGACAGCATACTACACAGGGTGGAACACATCAGGCAGCTTTTAGGGCTGCGGTAGTGAAAACCGTTCGCGAGTTTTATAAAAAAGAGTTTGACGCATCGGATGTGCGTTCATCAATTATTGCAGCGATTTCTGTACGTGTACAGGAGCCGGTTTTCGAATCGCAGACCAAAACCAAACTGGGTTCGCAGAACATGGGGCCTGAAGGACCATCGGTAGCTACTTTCATCAACGATTTTGTTAAGAAAGAACTGGATGATTACCTGCACAAGAATAAAGAAGTTGCCGATGCATTAGAGAAAAGAATTCTGCAATCAGAACGGGAGCGGAAAGATATTGCGGGGATTAAAAAACTGGCTAACGACAGGGCAAAAAAAGCATCATTACACAATAAAAAACTCCGCGATTGTAAGGTACATTTCAACACCCCACATGAGAAACGTTACGAAACCACCCTTTTTATTACCGAAGGTGATTCAGCATCGGGTTCGATTACCAAATCTCGCGATGTAGATTGCCAGGCCGTATTTAGTTTGAAGGGTAAGCCGTTAAACTGTTACGAACTGACCAAAAAAGTGGTTTACGAAAACGAAGAGTTTAACCTTTTACAGCATGCTTTAAATATTGAAGATGGCCTGGAAGGGCTTCATTATAACAACATTGTAATTGCAACCGATGCCGATGTTGACGGGATGCACATCCGTTTATTGATGATGACTTTCTTTTTGCAGTTTTTCCCCGATCTGGTAAAAGCAGGTCATGTTTATATTTTACAAACACCGCTTTTCAGGGTGAGAAATAAAAAAGAAACCATTTATTGTTACAGCGACGAGGAACGCAGAAATGCGATCGAAAAACTGGGCAACAAACCTGAAATTACCCGATTTAAAGGTTTGGGTGAAATCTCGCCGGATGAATTTGGTTTATTTATCGGTAAAGACATCAGGCTAGATCCGGTGATTTTAAAAGACCAGACGATTAAAAGCCTACTCGAATACTACATGGGTAAAAACACACCCGATAGGCAACAGCACATTATCCGGAACCTGCGTATAGAGAAAGATGAAGTGACGGAGGAGCCTAAAGTAATTACGGAAGAGGTGGCGTAAATGAGATTATTCCGTTTCGTGTAGACACGAAACGGGGAGTAGGAAAAGTCCGTCATTGCGAGAAGGCTTTTTCAGCCGACGAAGCAATCTTACAACGATCGCTATCAGCGTTTGCGTTAGGATTGCTTCGTGGCGGGCAACGACGACTCTTTGCGCTCCACCAGATATTACTTATTCTCCAGCATCTTTAATTATTTGTGTAGTCAACCATTCAGAAATCCTAAAATTAGTTTGTTGGATTTTGAGAATGTAAGGTTTAACTAGTGGAATAATGCCATTAAGTTTGGCGTTAAGTATTACACCAACTGTACCCGTGATGTTGAGTTCAAGCTTTTTAGCAAACCTCCTTCCTTCTGCATCATCTATAATGAGTAGATCAGCATGGGTTTCTATTGCAAGTACCATAGCACTGGCCTCTCCTATATCTACGTTTTCAGCATAGTCATACAATAGGTTGCGGTTTTGCACGGCTTTCACATCCACCCAATCGGGTAGTCGCTTTCCATATTCAGCAGCTATTTCAGGAGTTGTTATTACCTGTTTATACAAAGAATGGAGGATATGCATACCATCTATTTTATCAAGCGTGATGAAACAGCTGGCGTCAGTGATGACAATTTTATCCAATACGGGCATTTCTGAACATTTCAAGATCTTCAGCCGCACTTTCGTCCAGGTAATGGACATCATACTTAATCAGGATTTCAGCAAAATCCCATTTTTTCATATGGCACATTTCAGCAGCCTGACCCAAAGTCAATTTACCTGCTTCATACAGTTTGGCTGCAATAAAGCGTGTTGTTTCCTCATGCTCTTTCTCAAGGGCTTCGGGAACTTGTATGGTCATTGTAGTCATGATATAAAGATACGTATTATTAAAATTTAAAACAAAATGTGCTGGAAATGACGATCGCAAGGGCATCTTCTAGAATAGTTCTTGCATTAAGATTGCTTCACGCCCTCACCACATACCAGCTCTTCGGTTCGCAATGACGTAACATCACCCCTTACCCACATCCACCGTATCTTCGGGGTGCTGCGGCGGCAGTACATCTACCTTTTTCTCTACAATAGTGATTTTGGTAAACACGGCATATTTACTAGGGGAGATGCCGTTATCATATTTTTCGGCATAGGCCTGGGTAAATTCGGCCCCGAAATATAAAATGATAGAGGTATAATAAATCCACAGTAAAATTACGATAATGGAACTGGCTGCGCCAAAAGCAGAACCCGGATTACCTTTTTCGATGTAAATCCCGATAAGGTACTTACCCAAACTGAAAAGGACCGCGGTAAATAACGAACCGATAATGGCCGATTTCCATTTGATATTTACATCGGGCAGCACCTTAAATATGATGGTGAATACGGCCGTAACCGCTGCAAGGGTAATTACGTTGTTTAAAATATAAATGAGCAACTGCATGGTATCGTTTGCTACCGGAATTACCTCATCGATATCACTTTTAGAAACAAATGAAACCAGTTTATCGCCCAAGCCTACCACCACACTATTAATTACCAGCGAAACGAGTAGCAAAAAACCCATTGATACGATCAGAGAGAAGGAAAGCAGCCTGTTGGTAAGCATTTTGAGCCAGCCTTTTTTAGGGATGGCCTTTACCTTCCAGATGATGTTGATGCTATCCTGTATTTCGATAAAGATGGCCGTTGCTCCAATAATAAGGGTACCGATACCAATAATTAAACCGATGGTAGATTGACCCGATTTATTGGCATGTTCTACAAAACCCTGTATCTGTGTGGCGGCATCTTTGCCTACCATTTCGGTAATCTGACCAAAAAACTGACCTCTTGTTTGTTCGTTTCTTTTATCACCAAAAAATAGGGTAGCGGCAGAAAGTACGATAATAATAAGCGGTGTAAGCGAAAAAATGGTGTAATAAGCAAGCGAAGCACTTAGTTTGGTTACACGATCTTCTACAAAACCTTTCCCGGCAGCAATAAACAGGTGGTAAAGCGCAATAAAAAAACGTTTGATCTTGTTGATTAGTTTCATCGAAATACTAAAATGGATAGCCTATGCCAATATTAAAAATTAAATTCTGTCTGCGCCAATCTTTATTCCCAAAGGCAATATCATCAAATACCCATCTTTGCCCTTCAGGTAAATAAGGTTTTCTCAAAGGGAAAGCCACATCCAAACGTACCACAAAAATGGTAGCATCAACACGTAAACCCGCGCCGGTACCAACGGCTAGCTCATCAAAAGTATTTTTTAACTTAAAGCCCGATCCAAGTCTTGCAGTTTCTGGTTTGCCAGGTTCTCCAAGATCTTCTTTTCTCAACCATATATTACCTGCATCTACAAACAAGGCACCGTATAATACGCTTACCAATTTAAAACGGAGTTCTGAATTGAGCATCAATTTGATATCACCACCCTGATCGGCAAAAATGGCATCATCCTTTACTTTATAAGTACCCGGACCTAAGGTACGTGCCGGAAACGCCCTGATATCGTTACTTCCCCCTGCAAAAAACTGTCTTACAAAAGGTAAAGAGGTACTATTGCCGTAAGCATAACCATAACCCAGGTTTAAACGGTTGGCCCAGATCAGGTTGCGGTTAATTTTGTAATAATCCCTCAAATCAGCCTCTGCCCTGATAAACTGGGTAAGTGGTGTATTGAATAAGGTTTTTTGTCCCTGATCATTTTTAGCGGTAAATAGTCCCCAAACATTACCACCTGTTTCTAAACCACCAAAGAAATATACATTATTTCGTCGGTTGGTTTCCATCTGGTTGGTATAGGTAAAGTTGTAATTGCTACCAATGATAAACTGGTTTTCGAGGGTGCTTCTTAAAAGAGGATTAGCATCAAACAAGTTCTTCTTTGTAGTTGCATCAGGGAAACCTGTTGAAACGTAACTGATTGATATCGGGTTGAAATTATGCTCTTTGTACTGGTTCTCCTTAAAATTGTAACCATATTCACCTTTTATGGCGCGTAGGGTATATTCAGAACCACGGCTAAGCAATTGATAAGAAAGCGAAGTAATGGTTTTGGGGATGAAAGCATTTGTGCTATTCGGTTTATAAAACGGAACAATGAGCCTCGGGAAAGTTAATTTTGCTTCTGCAGTTAGCGATAGCGAATTACGGCCCAATGAAGTTCCTTTGGTCTGCGTTTCGAAACCACCGCTTACACTCACATCCAGCTGTTCTGCATTTCTGAACAGGTTACGGGTGGTTTGTGTTACTTTTACTTCCGAACCCACAAAGTTGTTCGATTTACTGGTTCCGGTAACCGAAAAGCTCAACGAGTTTTTCTTAAGCGGAGTAAGGTATATATTCAGATCCAACTGACTGTTTTTGAAACTATCGATCGGTAAAAACTCTGCCCTAACATCCCTGAAAGCGCCCACATTAACCATCCGGTTTAGCGATTGGTTATGGTCTTTACGGTTATAAGGTTCGCCTTTCTGGAAGAAAACCAAACGATCGAACAATTTTGGTTTAAAAGTATTCCGGTCGTCGTAAATACTGAAATCGTGATATTCAAGCGGTTTCAGCTTTCTTAATACGGTATCTCTCCGCAGGCTGTAACTAGGGTAGATGTTGATATTACGGATGGTATAAGGCTTTAAACCGGCATCAGGTGCAATATCTTTAACCTTAACAGTAACATTTACCAGGTTTTTGCCAATGGTGCTGTCAATCTGAAGGATCAGGTAATCCGGACTGAAATAAAAATAGCCCTGTTCTTTCAGGTCGTTATCAATTCTGATGCGTTCGTTTTTATAGGTATCCAGGTCATAATAATCACCTACTTTCAACAGGGTTTTATCCTTGTTCTGGTTAATGATTTTGGTTAAAATGCCACTATCAGGTGGAAAAGTGATTTTATTTATCTTGTAACGGTTACCGGTTTCGGCCGTGTAAACAGCCTTGCCTTTTTTTCCTGTAATAATGGTATCGCCGGTAACAGCGGCCTGTAAATAACCCTCACTAATCAGGTAACTGGTTAATACATCGTTATTGTATTTCAATTTAACTTCGTTTAACAGCACAGGGGCTTCGCCCTGTCTGCGGATCCAGTTTCTAAGCCCTTTTGGTTTTTTGGGTTCTCCGGCCAGGTTATAAATACCCAGTTTAAACTTTATTCCTAAAATAGATTTGTTGGGACGTGGCCTCGTTTTGCTTTCGAGATCTTTTTTTACCTGTTTTTCATCCTCAATTTTGCCCGACGAATCTGGATTGATCTTTACTTCGGCACCAGTATATAAGTATTGTCCCGGCTTTAACGATTTCGTAGAGCTACACGCAGCCCAAACTAAGCAGGCCAGTATAAATAAAATTGGTCTAGTTAGTTGTTTCATTTTTAGGTTTTTGTTCAATGTTTCTTCTGTTTCGTTTTTTCTGGAAAATCTCTCTGAATTTATTGTAATCTACCACAAGGGTGAAACCCAGTCCTGTTTCAATAATCTGTCCCTGTACAATTACGTCGTTCTGGTTGCGCCTGTAAGCCCGCAACCTATATCTTCCATCAGCCGATAAGGCATATTCTACATTTACATTCCCGC
>NZ_DJDT01000047.1 GCF_002432345.1 Pedobacter sp. UBA5917 | reverse complement strand
TTTTTGAGAATTCCCCAGACAGTGTCTGGCGAATTAAATTTTCATCTATTAAAGGTTGAAATTTAGGGTAGTTAATATAGAATAAACGCATAAGCTGCAAACTCGACCTGCTAAATCCCTTGCCAAATTTCAGTTTCAAATCTGCGGAAAGTGTTACCAATAACTCTGTCCCATATTCAGCCCTTTGTTTACCGTGCTGTTCAAAATCAACAATATACCGGCCAATTTTCCAATTGGCAATAATCAGCTCAACGTTAACAGCCTTTACAGCATTCTGCTTAGCTGTTTGTAGCGTAGATCCAATGTGGTAAAGCAGCTCGTTATATTTATTTTCTTCTGGTTTCATCAGTTCACAAATATTGCTGCTTTAATTATACTCCTATTTATAAAAAGGAAACTTAACCACCTTTGCCTTAATTGGCGTGTTGCGGATGAGGATAAAAACCTCTGTTCCTTCTTTGGTGAAATCTTTTGCGATGTAGCCCATACCAATTGCTTTTTGCAATGAAGGGGCTTGAGTACCCGATGTTACTTTACCGATAATATTGCCATCAGCATCAGCAATCTGGTAATCGTGACGTGGAATACCACGGTCGATCATTTCGAAACCAACCAGTTTCTTTTGGATTCCCGCTTCTTTCTGGGCCAATAATGCTTCCGAATTGGTAAATGTTTTAGAAAACTTGGTAATCCAGCCTAAACCGGCCTCAATCGGCGAAGTAGTATCGTCGATATCGTTTCCATATAAACAGAAACCCATTTCTAAACGAAGGGTATCGCGGGCACCTAAACCGATCGGTTGAATGTTATATGGCGCTCCGGCTTCAAAAATGGCATCCCAGATCTGATCAGCATATTGGTTTTCGAAATAAATCTCGAAACCACCGGCACCGGTATAACCTGTTGCAGAAATTACTACGTTATCAATACCAGCGAAAGTACCTTTAACGAAAGTATAATATTCCATTGATGCTAAGTCAACATCTGTTAAGCTTTGCAAAGCATCTGCCGCTTTAGGGCCCTGGATAGCCAACAAAGAAGTTTGATCAGAAATATTATGCATTTCTACACCTTCGGTATTAAACTGTTGGATCCAGTTCCAATCTTTTTCGATGTTTGATGCATTTACCACCAACATATAAGTTTTATCATCGATTTTATAAACCAAAAGGTCATCAACAATACCACCATCTTGGTTTGGCAAACATGAGTATTGAACTTTACCATCATATAATTTGGAAGCATCGTTGCTGGTTACGCGTTGAATCAGATCCAATGCATTTTCGCCTTTCAGGATAAATTCGCCCATGTGGCTCACATCAAAAACACCTACACCATTACGAACAGTTGCATGTTCGGCGTTAATACCCTCGTAAGTAACAGGCATATTATAACCTGCAAATGGAACCATTTTAGCGCCTAAAGCGATGTGTTTTTCTGTTAATGCGGTGTTTTTCATCCGTGAATTTTATTTTTTATGATAATGAAGCAGTTTTGGTTTGTTTATCAGCTTAGTAAGCTGCAAATTATAACAATTTTTTACTTATTCTTATTGGGCGCAAAACTACTAAGAAAAAGACAAAATTCTGGCTTAATTTTAATGGAGTTTTGCATGAACTTACCCACTTATAAAATAGATAAACATCAAAAAACAATAACTTAGGGGTAATGAATAAAAAAAGTATACTTTTAATTACACTAATTGGCAGTGCTATCATTTTCAGATTTTTCTGTGGAGTTTATGTTCATGACGAATTTCTCGAAAAACATTTGTTTGTTAAACATCGCCCTACCTGGAAATGGAAGTTCTATTCTCCAATCGGTATGTCGGATACTAAATTCGAAGATTTATCAGATGAGGAGAAGATAGAACAAAAATATTTTAACGAATTTGTAAAGGATAAAAAATTAAGTCTATAACCTGAAATCCAGAGTTGACAACTTCCATTCTTAATGCCTATAAAAGTTGTCAACTCATAAGTAGATCTAAGCACTCACCAACTCCTCGTAAATCTTAAGCATTTTACCCGAGATCAGGTGAACACCGTGGTCGTTTTCTACCGTTTTACGTGCATTTTCCCCTATTTCCATCCAGCGTTTAGGGTTGATGATACACTGCAAAATGGAGCGGTAGAACTCATCAGCCGAATCGGCAATTAAAATATCATGGCCGTGCCTGTAGTTAATACCTTCAGCAGCGGTAGTTGTCGCAATAATACATTTTTTCATGGCCATACCCTCAATAATCTTAACCCGCATGCCAGTACCAGAAATTAACGGCACAATCATAATGGCTTTTGAGTTCATAAACTCCACGGCATCAAAAACCTCGCCTTCTACAATCAGGTTTTCTGAGTCGTACTCGAAGAAATGTTTCTGCATATTTTTGCCGGCAATATAAAAACGCAGGTCTTTGTTCAGCTTTTCGATATCAGGCCAGATATCATCCAGAAACCATTCTAAACCTTCCTGATTGGGCCGCCAATCCATCGCGCCCAAATGAAAGAGTGTAGGAAAACTGGTTTTGGTTTTATCTACCTTATATTTTTCCAGATCGATGGCTACCGGAAAAACCGACATCGGCACTTCGCAGCCAAAGCGCAATATACTTTGCCTATCGGGCTCACTGATGGCAAAAATCTGGTGGAAACGGTTAATCTGATCGGTTTCGTAAGCTTTAAGTCTTTGGGCCAAAAAAGCAAGGTATTTACGCCTGATGAGAAATTTTTCTAAATGGGAAAGACGCTCCCAAAGGGTAAATTCAATGTTATGTGCCCTATAAATTAGTTTGGCGTTACTATTTGCCTTCACCACATCTAAATAGGGTACCACGAAAAGCCCCTCGAACTGGATAATGTCGAAAGCATTTTCTCGCAGCACATTCTCCAGTTGCCGCGCTGCATCTTCGCTGTAATAACGCGAAACGTTATACGATTCGTTGGTAAAAATGTTAAAAAATGCCGACCACACATTTACATCCGTATCTAAATCGTAGGTATGGTATTTAATCTGTTCAAAAATAGGATCGTAGATATCTTCGATATCAATGCGGCCTTTTGTGGGGTTAAAACTGAACAAAGTGATATCTGCGCCAAGCTGCAGCAAACCTTTTATGGTATTATAAACCACAATGGGATAACCACTATTTGGCGGAAAGGGAATCCGCTTGGTAATCAACAGAATTTTCACAATGTTGTGAAATTACAAAATTTTAGGCGTTTTTTGAAAACAGATCCAACTGAGGATCGCTTACATTAAAAGTTTTGCGGTGAAAAGGCGACAGGCCGATCTCGATTACAGCCCTACGGTGTGCCGTTGTTGGATAACCTTTATTCTGCATCCAGTTATAATGCGGGTAATCAGCATGCAGATTGGTCATATACTCGTCGCGGTGTGTTTTGGCCAGTATCGAGGCTGCAGCAATATTCAGGTATTTACCATCACCTTTAACAATACAGCTATGTGGAATCTTTGGATAGGTTTTAAAACGGTTCCCATCGATAACCAGATATTGTGGCTGGGTTTGCAGTTTCTCAATTGCCCTGTGCATGGCCAGAAAAGATGCATTTAAAATATTGATGCGGTCTATTTCTTCATGATCGCAGGAAGCAACTGCCCAGGCCAAAGCTTCTTTTTCGATAATTGGCCTTAATAAAGCTCTTTGATCGTGCGATAACTGCTTCGAATCGTTTAAACCTTCGAGTACAAAACCTTTCGGCAAAATTACCGCAGCTGCAAAAACAGGTCCGGCGAGGCAACCTCTTCCGGCTTCATCACATCCAGCCTCTAATAATTCTTCCTGATAACAGTTTAACAACATGTTGCAAATTTACTGAAATAGAGAAACTAAGGGAATTATTTTGTTCAATATCTTTTTAAACATTAATTTTAAGAAAAACAGCTAATGTACCGCACTAAATTAACCTTTATTTTTTGCCTATTATGCTTTGCGTGTTTTGCGCAGAAGAAAAAACACAGCGTCCCACCACCGCCACTCGCACCACCCACGAGCGCTGATTACGATATATTGGTGAAACGAATTGCATGTATGCATCGAAACAAATATTCACCTGCAGATAGATTAAAGTTTTTCCCTTTTAACCGGTACAAAACGGTTATGCTGATCTCTTTTGAACCACCAGATATAAGTGCTGAGATTGTGTATACTGATACTTCTAAAATTCCAATCAATGCCCCGGTTAAGGAAGAAGTTTATCATGCGTTGCTGGAAAAAAAACAAAAATTAGATTCAGCAAGAATAAAAGAAAAAAAAATATTGTCAGCTTTGGAAGTGGATAAACTTACCAATGTACTCTACAATTTTGGTTATACATCTACCAAAAGTTATAAAGGATATCTTTTAGGAGAAGCAGGTGGATATCGCTGCTATAATCCAAGAAATGCAGTTGTGTTTTTAGATGAAAATGGATTGATAGCCGAGTATATAGAAATCTGTTTCGAATGTCAACGAACAGAAGAAAGCTCAGAAAAGATAGGTATTGGGGAACTTTGCGAAAACAAATTTGAGCTGATCAGAAAATATTTCCGCGCTACGGGCATCAAATACGGTACAGCTAACGCACACAATTTTAAATCATGAAGTATAACGAAACCCTTGCCCTCCGCGTGGCCGAACGTTTAATGCACATACCAGATGTGGAAGAAAAACTGATGTTTACCGGTTTAGTGTTTATGGTGAACGGGAAAATGTGTATTGGTGTTTCAAAAAATGGTATGATGGTGCGGCTCGATCCGAATAGCCTTGAAAATTTATCGGACAAAGATGGTTGGGAACAAATGGTAATGGGCGGTCGGCCGATGAAAGGTTATATTTCGGTTTCGGAAGATGTATTAAGCCGGAACGACGAGCTCGATTTCTGGGTTAAACTTGCCCTGGATTTTAATCCTTTTGCAAAAGCATCGAAAAAGAAGTAATACATAAAATCATTAAACGGCTCAAAACTAGCAGGAACCATATTTTTTCATTAATTTTACTGTTCTAATCGAATATCAATGAAAAAAAGGGCTGTTATAGCGGCATTCCTGCTATTTACTTCATTTATTGTACTGGCTCAGGTTAAAACTAACACATTAACGGAAACACAACAATCAACAAGACAACCAAAAACCAGTTTACAAGAGGGGCATTACTGCGAGTATTGTAAACTCAGCTACCCTGAATCGCATTTCCCATGCATTATGAAATCGATAAAAGGTAAACTTGATGCAGCAACCGGGGAGATTAATTTTGCAGCCGGACAGCCCATCAGTGGCATTGTAGTAAAGGGAAGTAAAAATACAGGAGACCAGATTACGCTGACCACCAACGAAAACGGGGAAATAGAATTTAATAATACGGCTATAGGAAATTACAAGTTTGTAGTTTCTGTCCCTTCAACCAATCCAAATTCGAGGGTTGCGGGCTCACCAATTGGTGGCATTTTGGTTAAAGGGGGCAAAAGTTCCGGAAGCAGTTCAATTACATTAATCACTGATGAGAATGGGGAAATTGAGCTTCAGCATATTCCGGCCGGGAAGTATAAATTTACCGCATTGGGTGCTTCTGAAGATGAAAAAACCAGTTCTTTGTATAAATCGATCTATTTGGAAAAGGTAAATCCATAATATCAATCATAAATTCGTTAAATTTACGCTACGTTCCATTTTTGGCACTATTATGGAATCTTTCAAATCTGTGCATCTTTAAATTGTTACACATTTAAAACACACATTATGAAACGTTTAAATTTAATATTGAGCCTTGGCTTTCTAGCATTTGGGGTTCAATCATTCGCCCAAACCAATAAAGAAACTACCGTAAAAATTGTAGCCGATAAACACTATACTTTTGTTGCCAATACCGCACTGCCAATGTCGAACCTGGATGTAAGCAGGGTACTCTCCATGATGCCCGGAAGCCAGGGAGGAGCTACCATTAACTTAACGGGATCGCAATACGATGTAAAAATAACGAAAGATAGCGTGGTTGCTTATCTGCCTTATTATGGAAGGGCCTTTTCTGCACCAATGGATCCCAGCCAGGGCGGCATTAAATTTACCTCAAAAGATTTTACCTATACCGAATCGAAAAATAAAAGAGGTGCTTACACCATACAGATCAATACCAAGGATGTACAGCGCGAAAACTATAGGTTTACGATCAATATTTCTACAAATGGTTATGCCTCGTTAACAGCAAGCAGCATCAATAAACAACCTATTGTTTTTAACGGTTATTTGGACGAACCGAAAAAACAGGATTAAAAGATTATCATCTCTTCTAATATAAAACCTTCATTTCGAGCGAAGTGCAGCGTAGTCGAGAAATCTATCTCGAGATAGATCTCTCCATTCCACTGCATTCCAGTCGAGATGACGATGCTT
>NZ_DJDT01000219.1 GCF_002432345.1 Pedobacter sp. UBA5917 | reverse complement strand
GATCCTGAAACAAGTTCAGGAGGACGTATCGCGTTGAACAAATGACCAGTTTACAGTTGGCAATTTGCAGTTAACAATTTAACAATCCTGCAATTAAACAATGAACCAATAAACCAATTACGCCGATAATAGTTCTCCCTGGTTCAGATTTGCATAAGCCTTTGCCTGCACTACATTACCTATAATAATAATGGCTGGATAAGTTAAACCTGCGTTTTCTGCCGATTCTTGTAAATTTTGCGCCGTACATATTACCTGTTTTTGATTGGGTAAAGTAGCATGCTGGATAATTGCCGCAGGCATTGTACCTAAACCTGCATCACAATACGCTTTTGATATTTCGCCAACTTTTTTCATGCCCATATATATCACTACAGTGGCCGAACTTTTCATGGCACACTTTAAGTCGTTGGTTAAACTCCCATCCTTTTTTGTGCCGGTAAGGATCCATACACTTTCGCTAATACCGCGGTGTGTTAAAGGTACATCGATAAATCCGGCGCCCTGCATACTGCTAATCCCCGGAATATAGTGGCATTTTATTCCTCTTGCCTCTGCATAAATCAATTCTTCGAAGCCACGACCGAAAATAAATGGATCTCCGCCCTTTAAACGGACAGTTACAGCATATTTTTGGGCATTTTCTACTATTAATTCGTTAATTTTTTCCTGTGGAGTGTATTTCCCATAAGGTTGCTTGCCAACATATATCATTTTACAGCTTTTCGGAGCAATTTCGAGCAATTTTTCATTACTTAAGTTATCATAAAGTATAACTTCCGCTCTTTTTAGCACATTATAAGCCTTAAAAGTAATCAATTCAGGATCACCAGGACCTCCACCCATTATAAAAAGTCCAAAATCGTCAGTTTTTACATCCATAATTTTAATGATTTAACTATTTAAATATAAAAGTGATGAAATTTTATTAAAAATTTAAATTTTTTATGATAAAAATCATTAAAAAACAAGTTTATTTTAAAAATAAATCTATATTTGAATATCAAAAATCATATAAATATTCAATTAATGATTTTTAAGGCTATTATTTCATTACAAATCCCAGTAAAAAAGATAGTCAAAACAAAAACAACCGAAATAAACTAACAAAAACAGTAAAAATTCAATATTTCATGAAAGAACCACAAATAATTGTAATAGGAAATGGAATGGTGGGGTATAAATTTTGCGAAAAGCTAAAATCTAAGTCAAATCATTTTAAAATTACTGTTTTTGGCGAAGAACCACGCCGTGCTTACGACCGTGTTCATTTAAGCGAATACTTTAATGGCAAAACAGCCGAAGATCTTTCACTATCTAAAGAAAACTGGTACCAGGAACAGAACATTACATTATACCTAAATCATCCGGTTACCAGAATAGACCGCCAGCTGAAAAAAGTTTACGACGGTAACGGATCGGCTTATGATTACGACGTCCTTGTTTTCGCCACTGGCTCCGGAGCATTTGTACCCAATATACCAGGGATCGAAAAAGAAGGTGTTTTTGTGTACCGCACGATAGAAGATCTCGATCTGATTAGTAATTACGCTAAAAAGGCAAAAACCGCAGCTGTTATCGGCGGAGGGCTGCTCGGACTGGAAGCCGCCAAAGCATTGATCGATCTCGGTATTGACAACACCAGTATTGTAGAATTTGCGCCCCGCTTAATGCCTAGACAGATAGATGCAGCAGGGAGCGACATGCTTAAATCAAAACTCACTGATCTTGGCTTGCAGATCCACCTGAATAAAAACACCACCTGTATTGAAGGTGATGAAAATATTACTGCCTTAAAATTTAGCGACGATACTCATTTAGCCATAGATATGCTGGTGATTTCTGCCGGAATAAAACCACGTGATGAGCTTGCAAAAGCCTGCGGCATTGAGGTTGGTGCACGAGGCGGCATCGTTGTGGATGAAAAAATGCAGACCAACGATCCATCGGTATTTGCCATTGGCGAATGTGCCTTATATGATGGTATGATATATGGTTTGATTGCACCGGGCTACGAAATGGCCGAAGTACTTGCTGCCAACCTCTGCGAGGGAGATAAAAGCTTTACCGGGTTTGATATGAGCACCAAACTAAAGCTAATCGGTATCGACGTAGCCAGTTTTGGAGATAACTTCATTACCGAACCCGATTGCCGTACTATCATTTTCGAAAATAAACACAAAGGCATATATAAAAGAATAAATGTTAGTAATGACGGGCAATACCTTTTAGGAGGTATATTAATCGGAGATGCAGCGGCGTATAACCTGCTGCTGCAAACTTCCGTTAACCGCATTATACTACCCGAAGATCCTGAAGAACTGATATTGGGCGCCCGGGGCGGAAACGAAGCCGCAGGCGGTGCTGGCATTACAGGTTTGCCCGATAGTGCGTTAATCTGCAGTTGCGAAGGCGTGAGCAAAGGCGATATCTGCTCAGCCGTTGCCGATGGTGGATGTGAAAATATCGATGACCTGAAAAAATGTACCAAAGCAGGTACCGGTTGCGGTGGTTGCGTACCGATGGTTAAAGATTTAATGAATTATACCTTAAAAGCACAGGGTAAATACATTAAAAACGTAATCTGCGAACACTTTAACTACAGCAGGCAAGAGCTTTACGACCTGATCCATATCCACAGCTTAAAAAGTTACGATGAAGTATTAGATGCTTTTGGTAAAAATGATGGCTGCGAGGTATGCAAACCTTTGGTATCATCTATATTGGCAAGCCTTTGGAATGAGATGATCCTTAAAAAGGGTAATGATGTTGCCCAGGACAGTAACGACCGTTTTCTGGCGAATATCCAAAAAGGTGGCTCCTATTCTGTAGTACCGAGAATTCCGGGCGGGGAAATTACACCCGAAAAACTGATTGTAATCGGCGAAGTAGCCAAAAAATATAATCTTTACACCAAAATCACAGGCGGTCAGCGCATTGATTTATTTGGCGCGCACCTTAACGACCTACCCATAATCTGGGAAGAATTGATTGCCGCCGGATTTGAAAGCGGACATGCTTACGGAAAAGGTTTACGTACGGTAAAAAGCTGTGTAGGAAGTACCTGGTGCAGGTTTGGTTTACACGACAGCGTAAGTTTTGCCATTGAAATTGAAGAAAGGTACCGCGGCCTGAGGGCACCACACAAACTAAAATCAGCGGTGAGTGGCTGTATCAGGGAATGTGCTGAAGCACAAAGCAAGGATTTCGGCATCATCGCGACAGAAAAAGGCTGGAACCTATATGTATGCGGAAACGGAGGAAGCAAACCCCAACATGCACTTTTATTGGCCACAGACCTTGATAGCGAAACCTGCATACAATATATCGATAGGTTCTTGATGTTCTACATCCGCACTGCCGATCCGTTAACCAGAACAGCTACATGGCTGAACAAGATGGAAGGCGGAATAGATTACCTGCGCAATGTAATCATCAAAGATAGCTTAGGAATGGCTACGCAGTGGGAGAAAGAAATGGAAGGTTTAATTGCCGCCTATAAATGCGAATGGAAAGAAGCAGTAGAAAACCCCGCAATCAGAAAAAGGTTCTCACACTTTGTAAACGCTCCTGAAGAAAAGGATCCGACAATAGAATTTGTGGACATGCGCGGACAAAAAAGAACCGCAGAATGGAAATCAGTCTAACCAAATATAATCAACAACAATGTTTAACTTAAAATTAACCTTATGACAGAAACAACAAACAATTGGTTAGCTGCATGCCGTGTTGAAGATGCCGCCGAAAATGGCGGCGTCTGTATCAAGCATGGCGAAGACCAGATTGCACTCTTCTACTTTACAAGGCGGAATGAGTGGTATGCCACACAGAACGAATGTCCGCATAAAAAGCAGATGGCTTTAAGCCGTGGCATGATCGGAAGCGCTACCGACGAACCTAAGGTAGCCTGCCCGTTCCACAAAAAAACATTTTCCTTAAATACCGGCGAATGTTTAAGCGGCGATGAGTGCGCCATAAAAACCTATCCCGTAAAGGTAGAAAACGGAACTGTTTATATTGGCACCATGCCAAAATCTTAACCTGACCCAAAAGATTTAAACCTTTTCCGAATGAAAATTTAACCCAAACCAAAACATTATGAAAACCTCAAATTATGTAGCCATAACTGGCTGCCTGGCACTTACCATGTCTTTTTTTTCGGCCCGATCGCAAACAAAGGCCGTTTTATTCGATGGCACGCTCGTTGCCGGATATGTTGACCACGGTGCTTTTATCAATTGCACAGGCCCAAGTATCAAATTCAGCAAAAAACCTTATTGCATTTTATTGGGACTATTACCCAGCCTTAGGATAAAGGAGGATAAAGTAGCTGCAGGCGCACCAAAAAATAAAGCACTTACCCCTAACCTGGGCATTGGGTTAACCACAGCATTCCACCATGTGGCTCTACAGGTACCCTTGTACTATAACCCAAAAACCGCTGTAAAAAATGGCGAGTGGAATGTAGGTGTGGGCTTAGGTTATAAATTTTAAATCAAACATTTATTTACGCTAAACTAATGGTTATGACAACTGATACTATAAATAAACCACTCGATAAACTCAGCATATTTTCGCTCAAAGGAATCCAGATGAAAACCTTTCATATTACCTGGTTAACCTTTTTCTTTTGCTTTTTTGCCTGGTTCGGTATGGCCCCCTTAATGAAAATAGCAAGGGAGCAGTTGCACCTCACTAAAGATCAGGTGGGCAATATCCAGATTGCTTCCGTATCGGCCACCATCATTGCCCGTTTACTAATCGGCAGGCTAATTGATAAATTCGGTCCAAAACTCATTTATACCTGGCTGTTGGTATTGTGTGCCATTCCGGTTTTATTGATCGGTACCAGCCAATCATACACTTCATTTTTGCTTTTCCGTTTGGCCATTGGTGTTATCGGCGCTTCTTTCGTGATTACGCAATTCCACACCTCCGTAATGTTTGCTTCCAATATTAAAGGAACTGCAAATGCAACAGCAGGCGGTTTTGGTAATGCAGGTGGTGGTGCAGCTAATTTATTTATGCCTTTAATTGCATCCGGATTTACCGCATTGGGTTTTTGCAGCACCGAAGACAGCTGGCGTTATGCCATGATTTTTCCTGGTGTAATGTTATTAATCTGTGCCTTTTTATATAACCGTTATACTTTGGATACCCCACAGGGCGACTTTAAAGATTTAAAAGACGAAACCGTTAAAAGTACCAAAAACACCTTCCTACTTGCAGCTAAAGATTACCGTACCTGGATTTTAACCATCGCCTACGCAGCCTGTTTCGGCGTAGAGATTACAGTCGACAATTTTGCCCCGATCTTTTTTACTGATTCATTTGGTGCTACAATAGCTATAGCAGGTATGGTTGCCGGTATTTTTGGTTGGATAAATGTTTTTGCCAGGCCTTTTGGCGGTATAGTGGCCGATAAAATAGGCAAAACATGGGGTTTTGATGGAAAAACACTTTTATTGGCCCTTTTACTTCTCTTAGAGGGTGTCGGGATTATACTTTTCGCAAAATCGGGCAATATCGGCATGGCCATTTTCATGATGTTCGTTTTCGGTTTAAGTTTAAAAATGGCAAACGGTGCCACGTATAGCCTTGTTCCTTTTATCAATCCACTTGCTGTGGGCAGCGTTGCCGGCATTGTGGGTGCGGGTGGAAATATCGGAGCCATGCTTATTGCTTTCATGTTCAAGGCAAAAGCAGGTCACGCTACAAAAACCGTAATTGAAAACGGAATCAATGTCCAAAAAGACCTGATCAGTTATACCAGCGCATTTACCCTACTGGGTTTCATTATCCTCGGAATTGGTGTCGCAGTGTTCATTTTCAGAACTGTTATGGCCCAAAAAAGAGTAAATATTGAAGAATTAGCGCTTAGTCCGAGTAAATAATCTCTCAGCATTAAAAAAATCAACCCATTTAAGCCGATCCATTTGAAAGAAGAAAAAAACATACCGGCCAATAATACCACTACCTGCTGCTATTGCGGCGTGGGCTGCGGCATTGTGGTGAGCAAAGATATACACGAACGGATAACGGTTGAAGGCGACAAAAACCATCCGGTTAACAAGGGTATGCTGTGCAGTAAGGGTATGAACCTGCATTATACGGCAAACGATAAAAGCGACAGGTTGCTTTACCCCGAAATGCGTTACAACAAAAACATGTCTTTGCAACGTGTAAGCTGGGATACCGCATTGGAACGTACTGCAGCCGTTTTTAAAGCCCTCATTAAAAAACATGGCCCCGATAGCGTTGCATTTTATGCCAGCGGACAGTGTTTAACGGAAGAGTATTATGTGGTAAACAAATTAATCAAAGGGTTTATCGGCAGCAATAACATCGACACCAACAGCCGCTTATGTATGAGCAGTGCGGTTGTTGGTTATAAAATGAGTCTTGGCGAGGATACCGTACCCATTAGTTACGATGATATCGAACTAACCGATTGCATTTTTGTGGCAGGCGCAAATCCGGCCTGGTGCCATCCTATTTTATGGCGCCGTGTGGAGGCCGCAAAGCAGAAAAATCCGGATTTAAAGATCATTGTGAGCGATCCGCGGAAAACACAGACCTGCTCGCTCGCCAATGTGCATTTACAGCTTAATCCGGGCACCGATATTACGCTTCACCATGCCATTGGCAGGTGTTTGATCGAGGATGGAAAAATTGATGCCGGTTTTATTAACAACAGCACCAATGGTTATGAAAAATACCGTACAACTGTTTTTGAAACTACTTTGGTTGATGCTGCAGCAATTTGCGGGATTAATGAAAGCGATATCCGTTTGGCCGCTTCCTACATCGGCAATGCCAAAGGTTTTATCAGCATGTGGACAATGGGCCTTAACCAAAGTGTGGTGGGCACCAACAAAAACCTTTCGTTAATTAACCTTAATCTGATTACAGGCCACATCGGTAAACCCGGTAGTGGCCCTTTTTCGCTCACGGGGCAACCCAATGCCATGGGTGGACGCGAAGTTGGTGGTTTAAGTAATTTATTACCTGCGCACCGTCTATTAACCAACGAAAGCCATCGCAATGAGGTCGAAAAGTTTTGGAATATCCCACTAGGCACCATTCAACCAAAACCGGGTTTAACCGCAACCAAAATGTTCGACGAACTGAACAGTGGCAAGCTAAAAGCGATATGGATTTTATGTACCAATCCGCTAATTAGTCTGCCTGATGTACGCATGGCCGAAGAAGGTTTAAAAAAGGCAAAATTCGTAGTGGTACAGGATATCAGCAACAAAATAGAAACCTTAAAATATGCAGATGTAGTACTGCCTGCTGCGGCCTGGGCTGAGAAAGAAGGTACCATGACCAATGCCGGACGTTACATCTCTTACCTCAGTAAAATAACCGAAGCACCCGGAGAGGCTTTGCCGGATGCTGAAATCATCTGCCGTTTCGCAAAAAAAATGGGTTTCGATGGTTTCGGTTTTAAAAATGCAGGCGAAATATACGATGAGCATGCAGCCCTTACCGAAGGAACCAATATCGATATCAGCGGACTTAATTATCAGATTTTAAAAGAAAAAAGAGCCGTCCAATGGCCCTACCCTAAACAGGAAAAAGCTTATGGAACTGCCAGGCTATTTACCGATCATCAGTTTTATACACCTGATAAAAAAGCCAATATCCTATCTTTTGATGATCAAAATCAATCGGAAGCCTTAACACCAGCGCATCCATTAATTTTAACCACCGGACGCGTAAGAGACCAATGGCACACCAGGAGTAAAACGGGTAAAGTAAACAAACTGAATCAGCACATCAGCGAATCTTTTTTAGAAATCAACCCAATTGATGCCGGAATGAGAAACATTAAAGACAACGACATCATCGAAGTTTCCAGTTTACGCGGAAATGTACGCGTAAAAGCCAAATTTTCGGAGGACATTAAAGCCGGCGTGGTTTTTATGCCCATGCATTGGGGTTTGATTCTAAAAAGTGATTTAAACCGCGTAAATAACCTCACCAATAACCTTGTTGATGCACAGAGCAAAGAACCCGATTTTAAATTCAGTGCCGTACAGGTAAAATTGTATAAAAAAGCAAGGCAGAAAATCATCGTTATCGGTGCAGGAGCCGGTGCCTGCGGTTTTGTAAAAAGTTACCGGGCCCTGAATACCGAAGATGATATCGAAATTTTCAGCAAAGAGAATTTTCCTTTTTACAACCGCGTACTCTTGCCCGATTACATTATCGGCACACTACCCTGGCACAATCTCATTAAAATGAGCGATAGTGAGGAAATTGATTACCGCATAAAGCTTCATCGCGGGCTGGGCATTGACAAAATCGACAAAGAAAATAAAACCGTTAGCGATGATAATGGAAAAGCACATGCTTACGATGTTCTCCTCCTGGCTACAGGAAGCAGGGCTTTTGTGCTTAAAGACCTGCCCAAAATACCAGGCATATTTACCATGCGAAGCCGAAACGATGCCGATGATTTCAGAAAACATGTAGATAACACCAACGGAAAAGTGGTGATTGTTGGCGGTGGTTTATTGGGGATCGAACTGGCCACCTCACTGGCCGAAACCGGATCAAAAGTAGCCATCATTCAAAGGATATCAAGATTAATGGGGCGTCAGCTCGATGCTTTAGGCAGCCAGCTGTTGCACGAAGAATTGATCAGCAAAGGCATCGAGATTTTCTATAATGACGAGGTAGACCGCGTAATCGGCGAAAAAAGCATTTCGGGTATCCGCTTAAAAAGCGGTTTATTACTCGATTGCGAATCGCTGGTGATTGCCATTGGTACGGTGCCCAATACCGAAATGATCAAAACCGCTGGCATTGAGTGCAAAAGAGGTGTTGTGGTGGATGAATACCTTCGCACGAACGAAAAAGACATTTATGCCATTGGTGAAATCGCCGAGTTTAAAGGCCAGATGTACGGCATTACTGCGGCTGCAGAACAACAGGCTGAAATTGTTGCACGTTTCCTTTGTGGCGATATTGCCAGGTTTTATCAGGGCAGTTTGTTGATGAATATACTTAAAATGCACAGTTTAGAACTTTGCTCTTTAGGATTGGCCGAAATCCCAAACAACGACCCTATCTACGAGGAGATAGTTTTTATCGATAAAGCAAAACGCTACTATAAAAAATGCATCGTACACAACGATAAACTCGTGGGTGCCATATTGATCGGTGATAAAAGCGAGTTTTTAGAATTCCGTAACCTGATTGAAAATAAAATGGAACTAAGCGAAAAACGGCTTCAACTGTTAAGGAGCGGCAAAACAGCCGAACCGATTATCGGCAAAACAGTATGCAGCTGTAACAACGTTGGCGAAGGTAACCTGATCAATAAAATAAAAGAGGGCTGTAAAGATCACCTTCAACTTTGCCAGCTTACCGGCGCCGGAATGGGCTGTGGAAGTTGCCGACCGGAAGTGAAAGCCATATTGGACAGTTTTGTGAATGTGCCAAAAACAGAGCAAAAACCTGTCTTAACCTAGCGCCCCCTTGATTCGTCATGCTGAATTTATTTCAGCATCTCTTTAGCATGAAAGACCCTGATCCCGAAGATTCGGGACAGGGTGACGACCGAGTTAATAGAAAACACTAAATAAAGAGACAATGAAAGTAAAAATGAGTCCTTCTGAATTTAAAAATCTTAAAGGGATTGAATATTTTAAGTTTGAAGAAGATTTTATCGAAGAAAATGTACGTTGTATTCCGATGATTGTCCGTTTTAAGATGGACGCAGCCGGAATTAAGCTAAAACTGGCCGAGTGGAGCAAATTTCATCCGTCTGAACGGATAAAACTGGCCTTACTACCAGTTTCTAATCAGGAGGAAACAGATCTTTATCACCAGTTCCTGATCGGGCTGATCGCTAAATACACCGGAAACCAGGCCACAACGATGGCTATAGATCCCCTGCCTGATTGGAGCAACTTACACCGCATCCCAAACATGTTAACCGAAAAATCAGCTGAAATGGCCATACAGATTTCTATACAACAATGGTGCAGCCTTACCAACATTCAAAGGTTTGCGCTTATAAAATTATGCAGGTCCGGACACGAAAATAAGAATTTTCCCAAGGCAGTAGCAGAATTTGGACTCTTAAGCAGTTAAAACATGTATCAAACCATCACCATTAACTTTTCCGGAGGCATTATATCGCCTGGCAACCTGTACAATATTCTGGTTGCTGCAACGAAAGCGCAGATACAATATGTGCGCTTCGGTCTACGGCAGCAGTTATTGATTGATACCACAAATTATAACATTGTTCAATTTACGGTCGAACTTGACAAACTCGGTATTGATTACGAAATAGATACCAATCATTATCCTAATATCATCAGCTCTTATCCTGCTGAAGAAATTTTCATCCAGAAAACATGGCTTACGGAAGGGGTTTATAAAGATATTTTGGGTGAAATAGACTTTAAACCGACCGTTAAAGTGAATATCTGTGATGGCCATCAAAGTTTTACGCCTATGCTTACGGGTAACATTAACTGGATCGCTTCCTCGCAATCGGAACACTACTGGCATTTGATTATCCGTTTTCCGAAAACCAATGTGATTTACGAATGGAACCTACTTTGTTACACCAATCATATCGCCAAGGTTACCAAGGTTTTGGAAGGCATTATCAAAAATAATCCGGATCAGTTTATTGATAACAAACAGGCCAGTGGCGAAACGCTTTTTAACCAATTAGACCATGAAAATTTCATTTTAAAACCAGCAGAAAGCCCGGTTTCTTTAGCTGCTTTTAATTTACCTTATTATGAAGGTTTAAACCGGTACCAAAACAAATACTGGCTGGGCATTTACCGGCGCGATGAACTGTTCAGCATTGTATTTTTAAAAAAACTCTGCCAGCTTTGCCTATCCACTAAGCTTGGTCAGCTGTGCTGCACCTCATGGAAAACCATTATTGTTAAAGGGATCGAAGAAAAAGACAAACACCTTTGGAATGCCCTGCTCGAAGAATTTGAGGTCAATATGCGGCACGCCGCAAACGAACTTAATTTTCAGGTGGAGGATAACTGCAGCGAAGGCCTGGCTTTAAAAAATTTTCTGGTAAAACATTTGAGCATTGATGATACGCGTACTTTCGGCATCTGTTTTGGCATTAAAACTCGAAAAAAAAGTGAGGTTTTTAGTAGTATCCTGATCCAAAAACGTCATTTGATTAATTTGTTGGGTTTAAAATTATTCCCGGTTTATGATATTTTATGTGCGAAGGATTTTAATCCTAACGAACGTACCGGAGAAGTTTTCAGCAGCGGTAACCCCAGTTTTATATTACCCGAACAATTAAGGCGTTCGATATTCAGGTTTTACAAACACCGATTAAATGCAGTTAAAAATAACGGTCAAAAGCAAAATTCCCATAGCGACGAAAGCAAAAAAAAAGAGAGTATATTTTTATACCAATGCAACAATTGTTTAACAGTTTATAACGAACAGATCGGCGAAATAGAAAACAAGATCGAACCGGGAACCGCATTTAATGATTTACCCGAAACTTATTGCTGTGCCCTCTGCGACAGTGGAAAAGAGGGTTTTAACAAAATTGATCAAGCGGTATTACTGGTTTTGTAGTCCAAAATATCAAGTCATTCTGAGTGTAACGAAGAATCTCTGTGTTCCGTTGCACTGGCCTAAAAAGATTTGCTTCGCAGAGCCTTCGGGTTCTTCGCTGCGTTCAGAATGACAAAATGTTTTTTTTCAAATCTTCGTGGCAAAAACAAACTGCGACAAAAAAGGTCTTCTGCTCTGCTCCATGGTGTGTGTCCCCACAGACCATTTATAAAATTAAGCATTTCTGAAATAAATAACCTCAAAGTGGTCTGTGGGGACACAGACCACGGATATATTGGAAATCTGCCTCGAGATAGATCTCTCCGCTACGGTCGAGATGACGATTTTTATAATAAAATCAGTCACCCTGATCCGATAGCTATCGGATTTATTTCAGGGTCTAGCAAAATGGATCCTGAAATAAATTCAGGA
>NZ_DJDT01000217.1 GCF_002432345.1 Pedobacter sp. UBA5917 | reverse complement strand
TTTGTGCCTTGGTGTCTTTGTGGTTATTATTTATGCTGTTTCACCCAATTCTCATAACTCATCTCAAATTTCACTTCACCTTTATTTACCATGCCAACCTTTTTCCAGCCCTGCCTGCTGTAAAATTCTTCGGCACGGGTATTTGGCGCTGTTCCTAACCAAACCGGTTTTTTGGTCTGTTCGAAATACCAATCCATCATTAGCCGATGCAACTCCTTGCCAATACCTTTGCCTTCAAACTCAGGCCGGAGAAATAAAGCCCAGATATTATGTTCATTTAAATCAACAATCGAAAAGCCAACCACTTTACCATCTACTTCGCAAACCCAACCTTTACCACGTTTGGTAATAAATTCTTCGCAATCTTTGTCAGTAACCAGAGCTGGATCTGACAAAATGTTCTCTTTTACGGTGTGCCTGACAATTTGTATGGCAGGTATGTCAGTTGTTTTTGCAGGGCGAAAAATCATGGTTTATATTTTTCTAAAAAATTGACTTACTTGAAAATGTTTGTTTAAACGCTTTAAACATCGATTATAAGACGTAAAACTAACCAATAAAATGTTTATGACAAATGAATGATTGTCAATTCTGCAATTGGTTCTACATTTGCTTAACGGTGTTAGATTATTTACACCTTATATTCCAGATCATGGGAAGTAAAGAAAGAATTCTACGTTTAAAAGATGAAACCAGAACAAAAATTCTGGATGCAGCCTTGAACATTGTTCAAACAGAGGGCTGGCAAGCATTGAGTATGCGTAAAATTGCCGACCAGATTGAATATACTGCTCCCATCATTTACGAATACTTTTCTAACAAAGAAGGTATCCTGTTGGAACTTACCAGAAGGGGATATTTATTGTTGGCCAAAGATATCCGCGAAGCAAGGGACAAACAAGAAACAGCAGAAGATAAAATGGAAGCCATGTGGATTGCCTACTGGAACTTCGCCTTTGCCCACAAAGAATTTTATCAGCTGATGTACGGTGTAGATATGGTTTGTTGTACCGTTAAAAATTCATTGCCCGAGGCCGAAAACGTAGGAAACATGTTAGGCGACGTAATTGAATCGTTATTCGAAAAGAAACCAGTGTCTGACGATGATATCTGTATGAAGTACTACACCTATTGGTCGATCATCCACGGCTTAATTTCCATCAATCTTGTTCGACCAAACGGGAGAACAACCGACGAACTGAACCAACAAATTTTAAGGGACGCCATCAAAGGTATTACCTTATCTATTAACAGTTAATTTTTTTTACAAGGTAATTTAACACTGTTAAATTATTTATACACTTTAATTCCAATTAAATTTAAATATATGAAATCTCTACAACCCTTGCATCCGCTACTTAACAGTGTTAAGTACTTTAATGGTGTTAAATCATTGTTAACAATTTCGCTCCTTTCTATAATTTTGATCAGCTGTAAGTCATCTCCTCAACAAGGACCTGCAGCACCACCTCCACCAGCTTTACCTGTAAGTGCCATTATTGCAGCTAATGAAACTACATTTGTTGATTATCCGGCTTCTATTCAGGGTGCAGTTGATATCGATGTACGTCCGCAGGTGAGTGGTTACTTACAAAGTGTGCTTGTTAACGAAGGCGCGTATGTAACAGCCGGACAAACATTATTCAAAATTAACGAAAACCCTTTCCGCGAGGCTTTAAACAACGCAAAAGCGAGCTTACATGCAGCAGAAGCAGCAGTATTGAACGCGCAATTGGAAGTTGATAAGTTATCACCACTGGTACAGAACAAAGTAGTGTCTGATATCCAGTTAAAAACGGCAAAAACTGCACTTAAAATTGCACAGGCAAATGCCGAGCAGGCTAAAGCAGGTGTGGCTTCGGCACAGATCAATTTAGGTTATACCAATGTTAAAGCTACCGTAAGTGGTTACATCGGCCGTATTCCTTTGAAACAGGGAAGTTTGGTTTCGCCGACTGATCAGGTTGCGTTAACACAGTTATCCGATATCCACGAAGTACACGTTTATTTCTCACTTGCAGAAAACGACTTCAACAACTTTAATGCAAACTACCCTGGTAAAACACCTGCCGACAGGATTAAACATTTACCAGCTGTAGAACTTTTATTATCTGATAACACCATTTATCCGGTTAAAGGTAAAATCGACATGATCGATGGTCAGTTTGATAAAAACACCGGTGCCATTACTTTAAGGGCAAGTTTCCCTAATGCAAATGGTGTGCTACGCTCGGGTAATACCGGTAAAATCCACTTAGGATTACAGCATAACGATGCCATTCTGGTACCTCAATCGGCTACGGTAGAAATGCAGGATAAAGTATTTGTATTTACCGTAGGCGATAGCAGCAAGGTGAAAAAACAAGCGATCAGCATTGTTGGTAAAACCGGCGAAAACTACCTGGTTAAAGATGGGGTAAAAGCCGGCGACCAGATTGTATTAAGTGGCGTTGATAAATTACAGGAGGGTATGGTAATCCAACCTCAAAAAGCGGCAGATAAAGTAGCTGTTGCAAACACAAAAAAATAAGACAACAATAAACTCTAAAAAGTCATGTTTCAGAAATTTATAAACAGGCCGGTACTTTCAACTGTTATTTCCATCTTATTGGTAATAGTTGGTGTAATTGCCTTAGCAAAGTTGCCCTTAGAGCGCTTTCCAAATATCGCCCCTCCGTCGGTATTGGTAACCGCTGTATATCCTGGGGCCAATGCCGAAACTATTTTACGTTCGGTAACCCCATCACTGGAGGAAGCCATTAATGGTGTGGAAAACATGACCTACATGACCTCCACTGCCAGTAATGATGGTACATTGGGTATCACCGTTTATTTCCAACAGGGTACCAACCCCGATCAGGCAGCTGTTAACGTACAGAACCGTGTTTCGCAGGCTACCAGTCAGTTACCGGCAGAGGTTGTACAATATGGTATAACCACTACCAAACAGCAAAATAGCTTTATCGGTGCCATTGGTATCTACTCAGAAGATCCCAAAAAATACGATGCCGTTTTTGTAAACAACTACGCGCAGATCAATATCATCCCCGAAATTAAACGTATCTCGGGTGTAGGTTCGGCCAGTGTATTTGGTGGTATCAAAGATTATTCGATGCGTATCTGGTTAAACCCAAGTCAGATGGCTGCTTACAAAATTACCCCTAACGAGGTAATGAGTGCTATACAGGATAAAAACCTTGAGGCTGCACCAGGTAGACTTGGTGAACGCAGTAATGAGGCATTCGAATATGTAATTAAATATAAAGGTAAGCTTACCAAACCAGAAGAATATCAGAATATTGCTATCCGCTCTAATGCTGATGGATCTATATTGCGCTTAAAAGATGTGGCACGTGTTGAATTAGGTGCCTATAGCTACAGCAGTGTTAACCGTTTGAACGGCCATGATGGTATTACCATTGGGGTAATCCAGTTATCGGGCTCAAACGCCAACGAAATCCAGATCCAGCTTGATAAACTGATGGAAAAACTATCGAAAGATTTTCCTAAAGGTATTAAATACAATCAGTTTTACCGTACCAAAACCGACCTTGATGAATCCATCAACCAGGTGGAGCATACTTTGGTTGAAGCATTCTTACTGGTATTTATCGTAGTATTTATCTTCCTTCAGGATTTCAGGTCTACATTGATCCCGGCTATTGCAGTTCCGGTTGCGATTATCGGTACATTCTTCTTTATGCAGCTGTTCGGGTTCTCGGTTAACCTATTAACCCTGTTCGCCCTCGTACTGGCCATTGGTATTGTGGTAGATGATGCCATTGTGGTGGTAGAAGCGGTACATGCCAAAATGGAAGAAAACCCAGGGCTTAGTCCTAAGGCGGCAACCACCCAGGCCATGAACGAGATTACCGGGGCCATTATTTCCATTACATTGGTAATGGCGGCAGTATTTTTACCGGTAGGTTTTATGACAGGATCGACAGGTATATTTTACAAACAGTTCGCCTTAACCATGGCCATTGCCATTATTATTTCGGCTGTTAACGCTTTAACTTTAAGTCCGGCATTAGCTGCTTTATTTTTAAAGAACAAACACGCTGAAGGTGGCCACGGACACGCTGCGCCTAAAAAAGGTTTTGTAGATAAATTTTATGCAGGTTTTAACGGTGGTTTCAACTATATGACGAACCGTTACATCGGCGGCTTAAAAATACTTATCCGTAATAAATGGATCAGTATGGCCGGCCTTGCATTAATTGTTGCCGTAACCGTATTATTGGTAGGCAGAACAAAAACCGGTTTTATCCCTACAGAGGATCAGGGTTTTGTGGCCATCGCGGTTGCTTCTCCATCAGGAACATCATTAGCGAATACCAACAAAATATTAAAACAGGCTGAAGCTGAGTTGAGGGCTATGCCATCGGCAAGGTTTGTAATGTCGTTAGCAGGTTATAACTTCTTAACAGCATCAAACAGCCCATCGGCCGGACAGATTTTCTTATTGTTAAAACCTAACGACGAAAGGGGAGCGGTAAAAAATATCGACGAGATACAGAACATTGTAAGAGCCAAAATGGCAGCCATTTCTGCCGGTACCTTCTTTGTATTCAGTTTCCCAACTGTACCGGGCTTTAGTAACGTAGAGGCCATGAATGTAATGTTACAGGATAAAACCAACGGCAGATTGGATAAATTTAGTGGTGTAGCCAATAACTTTATCGGCAAACTAATGGCGAAACCTGCAATTGCCTTCGCTTTTACTTCTTACAAAGCAGATTATCCGCAGTTACAATTGGATGTTAACAACGAAAAAGCCGATCAGTTAGGTGTTAGCGTTAAAGATATCCTGCAAACCATGCAAACTTACTTCGGTACTGCACAGGCATCAGATTTTAACCGCTTTGGTAAATACTACCGTGTGGTTGTTCAGGCTGATATTGCCGACAGAACCGACCCTGCAAGTATCGACCGTGTGTTTGTTAAAAACAAATTGGGCGAAAGTGTGCCAATTAGTACGCTGGTTAAATTAACCCGTGTTTATGGTTCAGAAACGGCTTCTCGTTATAACCTGTTTAACTCTATCGAGGTAAATGCCATCCCTAAACCTGGTTTCAGCTCGGGTGATGCAATTAAAGCGATTGAAGAAACAGCCAAAGAAGAATTGCCAACCGGATATGCATACGAATTCTCGGGACAAACACGTGAGGAAATTTCTTCAGGTGGACAATCTACAGTGATCTTCCTGCTTTGTTTGGTGTTTGTGTATTTCTTATTATCAGCACAGTACGAAAGTTACATCCTTCCGTTGGCGGTAATATTATCTATCCCTACAGGTATATTCGGTGTGTTTGTGGTATTGGGCTTAACCGGTATCGAAAACAACATTTATGTACAGGTAGCACTGATTATGCTTATCGGCTTGCTGGCCAAAAACGCCATCCTGATTGTAGAGTTTGCGGTGCAGCGACGAAGGGCAGGCTTGAGTTTGGTTGATTCGGCTATTGAAGCAGCTAAATTGAGGATCAGACCGATTATTATGACATCGCTTGCCTTTGTATTCGGTTTATTCCCGATGAGTATTGCAACTGGTCCATCTGCACAGGGTAACCACTCTATCAGTATCGGTGCCGCAGGAGGTATGGTATCGGGCGTAATTTTAGGTTTATTTATCATTCCGGTACTTTTTGTAATCTTCCAGGCATTACAGGAAAAAGTATCAAAAAAATCATCAAACGAGGTTGTTCAGTACGATGAAGAACCTGTAAATAATCATGCAGTTTATGAAACGGTTTAATATAGTTACCATCCTGCTCCTTGCTTTAGTTTGGAGCGGATGTTCGGTTTCGAAAGATACAGCCCTGCCCAACGTGGTACCAGGCCTGTTCAGAAACACAGCACCACAAGACTCTTCGAGCATTGGTACAATACCCTTGAAAAGTTTTATCAGCGACCTTACTGTACAGAATTTAATTGATACAGCTTTGGTTAAAAATTACGATATGCAGATTGCCTTGAAAAATATCGATGCAGCCGAAGTATTGTTTAAACAATCGAAATTGGGTTATTTACCTGAATTGAAATTGCAGGTTGCGGCAAGCACAAGCCGCCCAAGCGATAACAGTTTAAATGGTTTAAGCCTTAACCAGTTTACAAATTCTACACACATCGAAGATTACAGCGCTAATCTGGGATTGGTATGGGAAGCCGATATCTGGGGAAAAATCCGTAATCAAAAAGCTGGCGCTTTAGCCAGTTTTTTACAGACCGAGGAAGCACGCAAAGCGGTACAAACCCGTTTGGTAAGCAATGTTGCACAGGGTTATTATAACCTGTTGATGCTTGATGCACAATTGGAGATTGCCCAAAAGAACCTGAAACTGAGCGATAGCACGTTAAGGATTATCAACTTACAGTTCGATGCCGGTCAGGTTACTTCGTTGGCGATACAGCAGGCACAGGCACAGCAACTGGTTGCGGCACAACTGATCCCGAGATTGGAACAGGGCGTAACTTTACAGGAAAACGCTTTGAGTGTATTAATCGGTACGTTACCAAAATCGATCACCCGTGAGAGCCGTTTAGATAAAATGGCTATTCCACAGAACCTGAGCGTAGGTTTCCCTTCGGCCATATTAAGCCGCAGGCCTGATATTAAAAGTGCGGAGCTTGCTTTAACCGTTGCCAATGCAAAGGTTGGTGTAGCTAAAGCAAGTTTATATCCATCGCTGGTAATTACCGCAAGCGGAGGGGTAAACTCTTTTAAAGCAAGCAACTGGTTTAATGTACCTGCATCGTTATTCGGTCTGGTTTCGGGTGGTATCACTCAACCTATTTTTCAACGCGGACAGTTAAAAAGCAATTTAGAACTGGCTAAAATCGATCGCGAAAAAACGGTGATCCAATTCCGTCAGTCGGTATTAAACGCTGTAGGCGAAGTATCTGATGAGTTAACGAAAGTAGAAAAGTTAAAAGCACAATATAGCATAGCTGAAAAAAGGGCGCAAACGTTACAACAGGCATCTAAAAATGCAAGCTTATTGTTTAAAAGCGGTTTAGCCAACTATTTGGAAGTAATTACCGCACAGGGCAATTTATTGCAGAGCGAGCTTGAATTAGCTTCTATCAAAACAGAGCAGTTAAATGCTGTGGTAGGCTTGTACCGCTCGTTAGGCGGCGGCTGGAATTAATTTGCATTAAACCTATAAGGCTTGCAAAGGGCTTTATAGGTTTGTGTATAAATTTAGGCACTGAGAGCGCGATGTTCTCGGTGCTTTTTTGTTTTGCTGTTATCCTGGACGCTTACTCCATTGCAATTCCACTCCGTCATTTCCCTCATTCCGTCATTTCGACCGCAGTGGAGAAATCTGCTGAATTCAATTTCCAATCGCTCAGCTCTTTTTTCCAGCCGCTCAGGCTTGCCTCGGCTCACCGCCGCCGAAAGGGCTCTTTCTTTTCTCTTGATAGAAAAGAAACAAAAGATCAAGGCTTGGATCTGATGTCGGATAAATTCGTCAAAGCTTCGAGGGCGACAGTATCTAGGCTCTCACCCTGGCTGTGTCCACCGCTCGCGCTTGATCCTGTCTTGGATTGTGCTAGATTGAATGGATATGCTAAAGCTTTAACGTTTTCTCCTTCCTTCAGATCCTATGCCGGATGGCAGGGTGCAGATAGCATGGTGCGAATTTCTACCGCGAAGACTCAGCGATTGCTTTTTGCCTCATTGCTGTCATCCTGAGCGCAGCGAAGGATCTCTGCGTGCTGCGCAGTAACATAGTTTTAGCTTTGCCTTTCACATTTAAAATGCAATGTGCCGGCCTGCCACTCAGTCTTGCCTCGGCTCTGCGCCGCCGAAGGGCGCTTACTTTTTTCAGTTGTGTTTATGTTTTTATCGGTCTTCAAGCTTGCTCCGCAGGTTGGCTTGATCCAAAAGTAACAAACCTGAGCGCAGCGAAAGCATGCCCGCCTATAAAAACAACAATAAAATAGGCATAACTGAAAGGCTTGCACCTGTTTTTTATGCGATTATATTGTTTTTTTCGGTATAAAAGATTGCTGCGCAATTCTTGAACTAAGCTATCGAAATTCTAATTGCGGCAGTATCTAGGCTCTTACCCTGGCTGTGTCCATCGCTCCCGCTTGATCCTGCCTTGGGCTGTGGTTTGGTGTGGAGGGTGTGCAAGAATTTCAATGCTTATTTCTAAGAAAATCTGCTATGCCGGATGGCAGGGTGCAGATAGCATGGTGCGAATTTCTACTGCAATCAATTTTGGCCACTTAATCTACTGCGATCGTCATGCTGAATTTATTTCAGCATCCATCATGCTAAGTACCGCTTCTCTCCATGTTGTCATCCTGAGTGCAACGAAGGATCTCTGCGTAACTAGTACTAGCTTAATGTTAGCACTGCCTTTCATATTTAAAACAATATATTGGCCTACGCTCAGGCTTGCCTCGGCTCTGCGCCGCCGAAGGGCGCTTACTTTTTTCAGTTGTGTTTATGTTTTTATCGGTCTTCAAGCTTGCTTCGCAGGTTGGCTTGATCCAAAAGTAACAAAAGATCAAGGCTTGCATCTGATGTCGGATAAATTCGTCAAAGCTTTGATGTCGGCAGTATCTAGGCTCTCACCCTGGCTGTGTCCACCGCTCGCGCTTGATCCTGTCTTGGATTGTGCTGAATTGAATGGATATGCTAAAGCTTTAACGTTTTCTCCTTCCTTCAGATCCTATGCCGGATGGCAGGGAGCCGAGGACTTATTGCGTAATTTCTACTGCGATCGTCGTGCTGTCCCGAATGTTCGGGATCAGCATCTATCATGCTGCTATGCCGGATGGCAGGGAGCC
>NZ_DJDT01000216.1 GCF_002432345.1 Pedobacter sp. UBA5917 | reverse complement strand
AGCCGATAACTATTACATCAAAAAAGGTTTCTTTAAAGATTTTATGTGGCCTAAAATGCTCAATTCGCCCATTAAAACCCGTGGTAAATATGTGTACAGCGATATCAGCATGTATGTAATGAAAGATATTGTAGAGCACATCAGCGAAGAGCCTTTAAATCAATATACCTACGAAAATTTCTATAAACCATTGGGAATGCAAACTGCAGGTTTCCTGCCGCGCAACCGTTTTAAGCCAGAACAGATTATCCCAACAGAAGATGATAAGTATTTCAGAAAAACCCTGCTTGTAGGTTATGTACACGATCAGGGGGCAGCTTTAGCGGGTGGCGTATCCGGGCACGCAGGTTTATTCGCCAGTGCGAACGATCTGGCCATTATCTATCAGATGTTGTTAAATCGCGGTACTTATGGCGGGGTAGAGTATTTCAAAAACTCAACTGTTGATATGTTTACTTCCAAGCAGTCGAATGTAAGCCGCAGGGGTTTGGGGTTCGATCGCTGGGATCCTGATAGTACCAAACATTATCCATCCGAACTGGCTTCGCCACAAACTTATGGTCATACCGGTTATACCGGAACCTGTGTTTGGGTAGATCCATCACGTGGGCTGGTTTACATCTTTTTATCCAATCGTGTTAATCCAACCGTTACCGATAAACTTTCTAACCTCAAAATCAGGGGCAGGATACAGGATGTGGTAAACAAAGCGATTGATGAATCGAAGAAATAGGAAGTGAACATTGGTCAATTTAAATATTATCCGTAATTTCAGAATAACCTAATACAGCTATTCTATGAAATGGATTAAAACACTTGTATTTTTATTACCCTTTTTAACCTTGGCTTCAATTACGAATGCTCAGCAGATTAAGGATGGCGAAACGGTAAACGTTGATGGCATTGCTGTAACTTATTCAGTAGTCAACAAGGAAAAACTGACCATAAAAGACCAGAATTTCGACCGTTATAAAGTTTTGGCTTCGGTAAAAAATAATACGGGTAAGTCTTTTAATATCCGTTTAAGCAGTTCGCTGGACTTAACAGGTATTTCCAATTCAAAAATCATAGAGTTAGATTGTGTAAATGCCACAGGAGCAAGGCTAACCTCAAAAAAAGTTCAGGTAAGTATGAAAAGCCATACCATCAATGTTACTTATCCCACTAAAGATAAAGATGGAAAAGCCATTACTGCAGTGCTTCCTGTTATTGCAGGATACTACTTTGACCAAGGACAGGTGATCGAGAACGATGCCATTTTTATTGTGCCCGCTGGAGAAACTCCTCAGGTTACGGTAAGGAGTTTGTTGAAATAGTAGGAAGTCTGGTGACCGAGGTCCGAAGATTGGTTTGCTTTCCAAAAAAAAAATTAATGTTTGACCATTAAGGGATTAAGGGCATTAAGGGTAGATTTTGATTTGAAATTACTCAACTTAGCTGCTCTCAGGTGGCTTAGGTGGTCAAATAATAGGGGAAATGTTGAGTTGTTGACCAGTAAGAAATTAAGGTAGGTTTTGATTTGAAATTACTCAACTTAGCTGTTCTCAGGTGGCTTAGGTGGTCAAATAATAGAAATAATGTTTAACTGTTGACCATTAAGGGATTAAGGGTATTAAGGGTAGGTTTTGATTTGAAATTACTCAACTTAGTTGTTCTCAGGTGGCTTGTTGTTCTCATCTTCAGTTAATATTTATTGGTTATTTTCTATGTCACTGCTGGAAGAAAAATGGGCTTTTATTTTTCCAATGCACGTTTCGAGTAGATTAGCAAAGCAATCCAGATCAGTACATAGGGAATAAACAGAATAATCATAAGCGGGAAATAAATAAGGGTGAGTACTAAAAATAAAGTTGGGATATAAACTGCACCGATTTTATTAATTCTGGTAAAAATAAGAATTGGGGCTATGTATAGAAGCATATTGCCAATCAACACAAAAAACTCAAATACTGAAAAGTTTACAGATGAAATTAGGAATGAAGTTCTGTGTACGTAATAATCCCGGAGTACGCCGTTTACATAAATCCAACCCTTATCTCCGCCATTTAATGGAATGCCGATATATGTAGTTGGAATAAGAAGTAATGCCAAAAGGAACTGAACAGTACGTTTGTAGTTGAATTTGAAAAACATTGAGCGAATTTTTAGCTGTATAAAGTTATTAATAACCGTAAAAATGTATGCTAAAAAGTTGATGGCTTTTAAAAAAACAAAAAGCACCGGTTTTGGCCGATGCTTTTTGTTTAATTTTATACAATTCGCCAGAAACTCCAAACTAGGAACTCCCAACCCCAAACTACTTCTTCAATCCAATTTCCCTTAACCTTTCATCCAGGTACTCTCCAGCAGTCATATCGCTGTAAGCTTTGGGATGTTCCGCATCGATGGTTGATGGCAAGCTGGTTAAATCCATATCACTGCGTGGGTGAAGGAAAAACGGAACCGAGAAACGCGAAGTTTTCATCAGTTCGCGCGGTGGGTTTACTACACGGTGTGTTGTCGATTTTAATTTGTTGTTGGTTAAACGCTGTAACATGTCGCCAACGTTTACCACGATATCGGTATGGTGTGCTTTAATCGGCAACCACTCGTTGCTGCGCGTTAAAACCTCCAAACCATCAGCACTTGCGCCAATTAATAAGGTAATCAGGTTAATGTCCTCATGTGCACCCGCACGTACTGCATCATCAGGGATGGTTTCAGGATTTTCGATAGGAAAGTAATGTATGCCCCTTAAAATAGAGTTTCCGTTATGAACATGTTTGTCAAAATAATTGATCGGCAATTCAAGGTAGGTAGCAATGGCACGTAACAAATGCGTTCCGTTTTCTTCCAGTTTTTTATAAATATCGCCCGTTACCTGATTAAATTCCGGTAACTCTTCTAAAACTTCGTTATCAGGATATTCGTTTTTAACCGGATCTCCGTCTGTAACTTCCTGACCAATCTGCCAGAATTCTTTCAGGTCGGGTGTTTTGGCACCTTTCGCTGTTTCTTTGCCCGCACTGGTATAACCGCGCTGACCGGCAAGTTCTGGTTTTTCGTATTTTCTCTTGGTTTCAACAGGTAATGAAAAAGCAGCTTTAATATTTTCATAAAGCTTATCGATCAATTCCTGGCTTAAACCATGGTTGGTAATCGTAACAAACCCCGAATCGTTAAAAGCCCTGCCCAATTCATCAGAAAACTTTTTACGTTCTTCTTCAGAACCATTGATGTAAGAGCCTAAATCCAGGCAAGGAATATACGGTGTAGACATAATTTTAAATTTTAATGTTATACGAATTTAAAAAAGAATTGTTAATAAGTGTGTTTTGTGGGGTGTTTTGTGCTTTAAAAAATTATGTATCAAAATCTTAAGTTATTAACAATAACAAAAAAATCAACGGAAAGTTGCGATTGTCATGCAAAATCCATTATAACATTAAAGCAAACTATGGCTTAATTTATTTCGTATAATTAAATGTAAATAATAATCAATAACTGATTTATGCTGTAAGGTTAAAAGCTTATTTACGACTAATACAATAAATACACACAATGGAACACAAAATGAGAAAAATAATTTTAATCCTATTATCGGTGCTGGCCCTAAACCAGGCAAATGCACAGGGAAAAAAGACAGAGAAAGCTACATTTGGGATGGGCTGTTTCTGGTGTACCGAAGCCATATTTCAACGTTTAAAAGGTGTAACCTCGGTTAGATCGGGTTATGAGGGCGGTACTTTAACCAATCCAACTTATGAAGAGGTATGTACAGGTGCAACCGGACATGCAGAGGTTTTGGAAATTACCTATAATCCAATGGTGATTTCTTACGATGATTTATTGGAGGTTTTCTGGAAAAGCCACGATCCAACAACTTTAAACCGTCAGGGTGCCGATAGCGGTACACAATACCGCTCGGTGGTTTTTTACCATACACCCGAGCAAAAGCAACTGGCAGAAAAATATAAAGCCGAATTGAACAAAACCAATGCCTATGGCAAAAAAGTGGTAACCGCCATCGAAGCTGCCAAGCCGTTTTATGTAGCTGAGAACTATCACCAGAATTATTTCAACAAAAACGGAAGTGAGCCTTATTGTAGATTGGTGATCCAGCCGAAAATAGATAAACTCGAAAAAATATTTAAAGCGAAGCTTAAAAATTAAATATTTATTTTGCCTGGCCCTGCAATAAACATTGCAGGGCTTTTTCCTGTTTAATCATTTATAATTATACTGCAATGGTAAAAAGAATCGTACTCAATATCGATACACAGAGAATTGCCGATGCGGCCGGTTTTTACAAAAATATCCTTGAGCTCGATCTGATCATGGATCACGGTTGGATTGCCACTTATGGAGCTATTGGTCAAAAAATGGATGTACAGGTCAGTTTTGCTTCTGAGGGCGGATCGGGTACACCCACACCGGATTTATCCATTGAGGTTGAAAATGTTGATGTGGTATTTGAAAAAGTAAAAGCTGCCGGATTTCCTATCGAATATGGTCTGGTTAATGAGCCCTGGGGAGTACGTCGTTTTTATACCAGGGATCCTTTTGGTAAATTGATCAATATTTTAAGCCATATTGGAGGTTAATTTATTGAATAAAGATCGCTATAAATGACTAGGAGTAACGTCATCTCGAGCGGACCCGATCGCTATCCTATCTTGTGGACATAAATCCAGAGAATCTTTTTTCCGCTCCTAT
>NZ_DJDT01000179.1 GCF_002432345.1 Pedobacter sp. UBA5917 | reverse complement strand
TCATGCGAAGTAGGATCTCTTCTCCCTTGCTGTCATCCTGAGTGCAACGAAGGATCTTTAATCCCGGGTGAAACTTGCAGTATGTAGTTCTATAACTGCGGTTAACAACTTTATACTCGTCGTCGATAGATTTATATCCGCAGTTAACAGTTCTATACTTGCAGTTAACAACATTATATCCGCCGTCGATAGGTTTTAGTTTGCGCATGGTAACATTTTTTTCGCCATCGATAACTATGAACTTGCTGTTAACAGTATTAAACTTTCAGTTAACAACATTAAACTATCAGCTCGTAGATTTATAAGTGCAGTTGAAAGTTATAAACTTTCCATCGTTAGTTTTAAACTTGCCGTTGATAACATTATACTTTCCGATGGCAGATCTATTTCGGCAGTTCGCAACTTTATCGGAGGGGTAGGTTACTTTATCTGCGCAGTTGGCAGCTTTAGTTTGCAGTGGCTAACATTAACCGGGCAGGAGGCAGCTTTGTGCAGATGTGTTTTTAATTTGCCAGAAGATTTATCAGTTTACAGTTTTTGCTATAAAAGAAAAACAGCAACCGATTTTTATATCTGTTGCTGTTTTACATTGTGGTTGGGATTGGGATGATTTTTTTCATTGTTCTAAATTTTTACACTTTTAAAGGGGATGCCCGAAATTTGCTTGTACTGGGGTGTACTAATGCCAAAAATAGATTTAGCGTAATTTTTGGCATCCTGCGCCAGGGCAACCAAACCGGTTTCGGCATGGTAAAGCACATTGTTGCGGTTAAGGCGGAGGCCGCTCAACTCGGATGTTTTGGCAATTACATCGCGGTTTTTCTGCAACAAATCATTATACAAAGCAGTAAGCGTGGTTAGTTGCAGGTCTACCTCGTTAGGCGTATAAGTAGGGATGGTACCTAATAGCTTAATCTGCTTATCCAAACTATCGAGCAAACTATCGAAACTCTGTTGCGAGGCCGATACCTGGTTTACAATGGTGCCATCGGCCGCCAGCTTTTCTTTTTCCACGTCGCTAAGTTTTACGGTAGCCCTTTGCCCCTGTAATTTACGGTTGTGGGTAATGGCATTATCGGCCACCTGTTTGGGTACATTGCTTGCTTTTACAGCATTTACAATACGGGTGCTCAATTTTTTGAGTGGCTGAAAAGCCAGATCGCGGGCGGCAACCGCGTTACTGTTTTTAGCAGCCAAATCGTTTACCTGTTGGGTAAGGGCCAGGGCAGCGGCTGCTTTTTCGTTTAAGCTGCTTAACTGGATGTTGGCATTGCTGGGGTTGTACACGGCACCATAACCGGTTAAATAAGAAATAAGGGTTTCGAAATTGGCCACATTTTTGGCATGGCCGGTGTCATTAGTTTTTGACATAAGTTGTTGTTTAAAAAGTAAATAAAATAGATTAATTGCTATTAAGATAGTGTTACTTACTGTACAAAGCATAAAATGTAAAAGAATTTATCACTTGGGATGAGGGAAACCGTAAGGAATGATGGATTGAATTGGGGAGGTTTATATGAATTATAAAATAAAACCAAAAATTATGGCTAGTTACAGATTAAATTTGAACCAACAGACAAATGGCGATTATGAGGTGCACAAGGATGATTGCAGGTATTATCCTTCGCAGAATTATGATGAGTTAGGCTCATTTAGTTCTTGTGTACCAGCAGTAGCCGAGGCGAAAAGGAAACATGCTTTCAAAAGAATCAATGGTTGTTATTGGTGCTCGAACGCATGCCATACAACTTAATTGTATTGGTAGGTAAATGGTTAAGCCTCGTTATGAGGCTTTAACCATTTTTTAATGGTTAAAATATTTTTTTAGCTGTATATTGGTTTCCAATTAGAAATTAAACGCTCAAATCTACATGCCTAATCCCACGCTCGAAGAACAACCGTGTTCTAACTTTTATGGCGGAATCAATTCAAATGTACCTTTGTTTGATGTTTCGAAAACAGATTTTGAAACTCATGATCAGGATAATGCGACGAAAAAGATAGAACCGCAAGTTATACCGATACAACAGTTGTTATTCGATGAACAACTAAGAATTCCGAATTACCAAAGGCCTTACAAATGGTCGTTGAAAAACGTAAACGACCTCTTAAATGATATCCTATTGTTTAAAGAGAAGCCTGCTTATCGTTTGGGTACCATCGTATACCATCAAAACTATTCAGTACATGAAAATAAAACCGTTAACGATATTGTTGATGGGCAGCAAAGAACGATTACGCTGTTGTTAATCGCTTTAGCCATACAGAATAACATTACATTACAACAAAAATTAAAAAGTGCCAATGTTGATGTTAAACGGATAGAATTAACAGATAAATTAAAATTTACCAATAATTTAAGCAAGCATAACATAAGGGAAAACTATCGGGAAATAGTACGGAGGATAGTTGATTTTGATGCTAAGACTGTTGAGTTTTTTTACAAGAAATGCGAAGTGGTAAAAGTTGTTCTGAATGATATATCAGAAGCGTTCCAGTTTTTTGATTCGCAGAATGCCAGAGGTGTTGATTTAAACCCTCATGATCTGCTTAAAGCATTCCATTTACGTGAAATGATGGATAATACAAGCGAAGCAGAACGGATTAAAATTGTTGAAAGTTGGGAAAACATGGAGCTAACAAAGTTGAAAAATACTTTTGCCAACTTTTTGTTTAGGATTAGAAACTGGGCAAATGGCAACACTGCAAGGCGGTTTACCAAAGCCGATATTTCAATTTTTAAAGGTATTAGTCCTAATATAAAAGAACCATATCCTTTTGCAAGCATATACCGTATAAGCCATTTTTATATAGAAGGATATAATAATGATTTTAACAGAAACATTGATCAAAAACATTTAAGTTATCCTTATCAATTAGATCAGGTGGTGATTAATGGCAAGCGTTTTTTCGAAATGATTACCCATTACGCTGATGCGATAAAAAACTTAAAAGTTCCCATCGAAAAGGAAGGAATAGCAAAAGATATTTTGAAAGTTTTGGATAATTACGATGGGATGCATAGAACTGGAGATAAATACGTACGTAATTTATTTAACTGTGCCTTAATGTACTATATAGATAAGTTTGGACTGGTAGAAATTGAAAGGGCGATTGAGCGTATTTTTATTTGGGCGTATACAGTAAGATTAACACAACATGCGGTACAGTTGGCTACAGTAGATAATTATGCCCTACAGGAGCCCCAGGTTTTTAAAACCATTAAAAACGCACTACAGCCCAATGAGTTTTTAAACCTAAAACTTAAGGGATTAAAAGATACAGTTGAATCGGCAAAAACTGAAAAAATTAAAAATCTATTTAAACAGCTCAATTACATTTATGAGTAATATACCATCATTTTCGATTAAAGAACTGTTTGAAAACAGCGATAATTATGTAATTCCAATCTATCAACGTAATTATACCTGGGGGCAGGGTGAGATTAGGCAATTGATACAGGATATTTTTGATTTTGCTGATTATAAACCAAACCAACCTTATTACATAGGTTCGTTAATTATTTATGAGCGGAAGATAGAGAACAAGATTACTTACGAAACTATTGATGGACAGCAACGTTTAACTACTCTTAGCATATTGCTAAATGCCCTACACCATACTTATAAGGAGAAATTAACCAACTGTATTCCGCTAAATCTTAAGCTTAGTTTCGACAGCAGAAGAAAATCGACAGCTAGCCTTGAAGCAATTGAAAAAGGTACTATTGATTTGGATAGTGGGGAAGAGTATAATGTATACATTAAACAACGTTATGCTGATGCTGTAAAAATATTAAAGGATCTACTGAAGACCGACCAACAACTAAAAATTTTTTACAATTATTTAGTTGAAAAAGTATGTCTTGTTAGGGTGCCGGTACCACCTGAAACCGATTTGAACCATTATTTCGAAATAATGAATAATAGGGGGGAACAGTTAGAAAAGCATGAGGTATTAAAGGCAAATTTATTGGATATACTAAAAAATGATCGGGATTTAAGCTATACATTTAATCAGATTTGGGAAGCCTGCGCTGATATGGAACGCTACGTACAGTACGGTTTTTCGCCGAAACAGCGCAATGCCATTTTTACCGAAAACTGGAATAAACTGAGTTGTTTAAACCTTGATGAAATTACTGCTAAAATAAAAGCAGTAAACGATGTTGATACCAAAGAAAAACAAAACAGGGCACTCAACGTAGAAAATGAATTAAGTATAAATGAAATTGTTGCATTTACCGGCAAATTTGAACTAAATCAAAACGAAGCTGAGGAAGCACCAGAGCGATTTAGCTCCGTAATTAATTTCTCTAATTTTTTATTACATGTACTGAGAGTTCAGACACAGAAAAACATCAGTTTGGATGATAAGCGTTTGAAAGACTTTTTTGATGCAGAGCTTAAGGATCGAAACGCAGAAGAACGTATCAGTTTTGTAAAAGATTTTGGTTTTAACCTACTAAAGGCAAAGCACTTATTTGATCAATACATCATTAAACGGGAGTTTTTTAAAGAGAAGGATCAATGGAGTTTAAAAACATTAAAGGTGTATGATAAAAATAGGATAGGCTATGTAAACACCTTTGATCAGGAAGAAAATAATGATACACTGAATAAGGAAATACTGATGCTGTTAGCGATGTTCCATGTATCAACCCCAACATTGGTTTACAAACATTGGTTAAATGCAGCACTTAACTATCTTTTTAACGAGCAAGATATTAACCCTGAAAAATATAGGACCTATTTACAGTATTTAGCTCAAGCATATTTGTTCGATAGGTTTGTTGCTGAAAAGCCAACTGATTATTTTGATATTATTTATACCAATAAAGGAGTTTCTTTGAACAAAGTTATTGGGAATTACAATTTAAGCTTATTAGATAGGGGTACAGCGGTAGAAAACTTTGTATTTAACTACCTGGACTATATTCTTTGGAAAGAAAAGAGTGAAAAGTTTAATGATTTTGAATTTACTTTTAGAAGTTCGGTAGAACATTATTACCCACAAAACCCTATTTCAAAAGAGCATAAAATAAAACCAGAGGTATTTGATTTATTTGGCAACCTCTGTTTAATTAGCAGTAGTAAAAATTCGAGATTAAGTAATTATATGCCACAAGCTAAAAAAGATCATTATCATAATGTTGGTGCCGATAGTTTGAAACAGGTTTTAATGATGAAAGAAATAGATTGGGCTGAGGAGCAGATTAGTGAGCATGGAGAGCTGATGAAGACAAGGTTGATAACTTTTTAGGCTAATAGTCATAGTGATATCGTTTTCGATTTATTTGGCTAAGTAATGATTTATTTAAATTCATATCTTGCAGCTTTATACTATAAATAATAGCTATTAAAACGGAAATACAGATGACAAGTACAGCCCAAAGAGCCGAGTTACAGGCAAAAATATGGAAGATAGCCAACGAGGTACGTGGCGCAGTAGACGGATGGGATTTTAAACAATTTGTACTAGGCGCTCTTTTTTATCGTTTTATCAGCGAAAATTTCACTAACTACATAGAGGGTGGTGATGAAAGTGTGGACTATGCTAATTTTAAAGATGGAGACATACCGGAAGAGGTAAAAATAGATGCAGTAAAAACCAAAGGATATTTTATTTACCCGACACAGCTATTTGTTAATGTAGTAAAAACAGCAAATACAAATAAAAACTTAAACACGGACTTAAAGGCCCTTTTTAACGACATTGAAAGTTCTGCTATGGGATATCCTTCTGAACAAGATATTAAGGGGTTATTTGCTGACTTTGATACCACCAGTACGCGTTTGGGCAATACAGTAGAAGACAAAAACAAACGTTTAGCTGCTGTATTAAAAGGTGTAGCAGAGTTGAATTTCGGAAATTTTGAAGAAAATCAAATTGACTTATTTGGAGATGCCTATGAATTTTTGATTAATAACTATGCTGCTAATGCAGGAAAATCTGGCGGTGAGTTCTTTACACCACAAAACGTATCTAAACTCATTGCCCAGTTGGCAATGCACAAGCAAGAAAAGGTAAATAAAATATATGATCCTGCTGCTGGCTCAGGTTCATTGTTGCTACAAGCTAAAAAACATTTCGATAATCATATTATTGAAGATGGTTTCTTTGGGCAAGAAATTAATCATACTACCTACAACTTGGCGCGTATGAATATGTTTTTGCACAACATCAATTATGATAAGTTTGATATAGCATTGGGGAATACACTCGAAGATCCACAGTTTGGCGATACCAAACCATTTGATGCCATTGTTTCTAATCCGCCTTATTCAGTCAATTGGGTAGGTGCTGATGACCCTACACTAATAAATGACCCACGTTTTGCTCCTGCCGGCGTACTAGCGCCGAAATCTAAAGCAGATTTTGCTTTTGTACTACATGCGCTCAACTACTTATCAAGTAAGGGGAGAGCCGCTATTGTTTGTTTTCCAGGTATATTCTACCGTGGTGGTGCGGAACAAAAAATCAGAAAATATCTGGTAGACAACAATTTTATAGAAACAATAATTTCTTTACCATCAAACTTATTTTATGGTACATCTATCTCCGTAAATATTTTGGTATTAGCAAAAAATAAAACCAATACCAATACGCAGTTTATAGATGCCACCGGCGAAGAATTCTTTAGAAAAATATCCAATAACAATGTGCTAGAAGACAGCCATATTGATAAGATTATGGGCATCTTTGATAGCAAAGAAGATATAGCCCACACCGCTGTCAGTAAAGATAATAATGAAATAGCTACTAATGACTATAATCTATCAGTAAGCTCATATGTGGATGCAAAAGACAATCGCGAAAAAATTGATATAGCGGTACTCAATGCGGAAATAGCACAAACAGTTGAAAAGATTACGAAATTGCGTGCTTCTATTGACAGCATAATAAAGGAGATAGATGCATGAGTTATTTTAAAAAACTATTACAAGGTGTTGATGTAAAATGGACTTCTTTAGGAGACGAAAATTTTATTGAAATAGCAAATCGAGGAAGGAAGCCAGTTGAATCTTCATTGCGATTAGCTGGAGAAATACCATATTATGGTGCTAATAACATTCAGGATTATGTGGAGGGATATACACATAGTGGTGAATTTGTTCTTATTGCAGAAGATGGTACTACAAGTATTGAAAATTACTCCATTCAATATGCTAATGGGAAATTTTGGGCTAATAATCATGTTCATGTAATTAAAGGAAAAGATGAATTAAGCACAAGATTTTTGTTTCATTATCTACGAATTGTAAATTTTATTCCATTTTTATCAGGAAGAATTAGAGCTAAATTAACAAAAGGCAAATTGATTGAAATACAAATCCCTATCCTACCACTCGAAATCCAAAAAGAGATTGTCAATATATTAGATAGTTTTACTGAACTTACAACGGAACTTAAAGCGGAACTTAAAGCTCGTAAAAAGCAATATGCATTTTATCGGAAAGAACTGCTAACTTTCGGTGAGGAGATAGAATGGAAGGCTTTGGGTGAAATTGCTTTGATAGGAACCGGTAGTCATGATACCCAAGATGCAGTTGATTACGGGAATTACACATTTTATGCAAGGGGGATCACCCCATTGAAACTCAATTCCTATGATTTTGATGAAACAGCAATTATTACAGCTGGTGATGGTGTTGGAGTAGGTAAAGTTTTTCATTGGGCTGTAGGTAAATATGCACTTCACCAAAGAGCCTACAGAATTGTTCCAAATGCTGATGTTTCTTCTCGTTATATTTACCATTATATGGTAGCTAACTTTTATAGTTATATCCAAAAAACTTCAGTTCATTCTTCAGTTACATCTTTAAGAAAGCCAATGTTTTTAAAATTTCCAATCCCAGTTCCTCCAATAGAGGAGCAAAAACGTATTGTTGGCATTTTAGATCAATTTGATATTTTGACCAATTCTTTAAGTGGAGGTATACCGAGAGAGATTGAGTTGAGACAAAAGCAGTACGAGTATTATAGAAACCTATTACTAACCTTTCCTAAAGATTAGATAAGCAGAATATGGGGCACACATTAACCGAAATAGCACAAACATTAAGAAATGCAACGCATACAAATAATGCTAGGCTTGCAAGTACTGTAGATGTAAAAGTTCAACTTATTTATGCTTTTAATGGAACAGGTAAAACCCGGCTTTCTCGCGAGTTTAAAAAAATAATAACATCAGTAGAATTGCCATTAGGAGGCGCTGAGACAGTTGAAAATGCCAATCTAAATGATCCTATAAGTAATGAGGATGGAGTGTTAGATGATAATGTAAGTGTTTTAAATCAAGAGGAAGTAGTGATTGATTATGAAGATGAGGAAATTAAAGTATTATATTATAATGCCTTTACCGAAGATTTGTTTTATTGGGATAATAGTACAAATGAGCCTACTTTAAAAATTCAACCTAATACTTTTACAAATTGGGTACTTTCCGAAGAAGGTCAAGATCAAAATATTACATCAATTTTTCAGCATTATACCAATGATAAGTTGACTCCTCATTTTAACGAAAGTTTCTCAGAAATAAAATTTACGTTTGAACGAGGAAATGAAGAATCTTCTGAAACTGTGAAAATTTCTAAGGGAGAAGAGAGCTGTTTTATTTGGAGCGTATTTTGCAATTTGTTGGATCAAGTGATAGATGTTTTAAATATTGCTGAGTCAGATGAACGTAGCACAAATAAATTTGATAATTTAGAATATGTTTTTATTGATGACCCTGTAAGTTCATTAGATGAAAATCATTTAATAGAATTAGCAGTTCACTTAGCTAAATTAATAAAATCGAACGAATCCGGTGTTAAGTTTATTATTACTACGCACAATCCTTTATTTTATAATGTTTTGCATAATGAATTGAAGGATGGAAGGTACAAAAAGTATATTTTAAGCAAATTAGATGATGGGACATATCAGATGTCTAATCAATCTAATGATTCACCTTTTTCATATCATTTATTACTAAAAAAAGAAATTGAAAACGCTATTATCTCTGGTCAAATCAGCAAATATCATTTCAATTTCTTAAGAAATATTTTAGAAAAAACTGCTACTTTTTTAGGACGTACTAATTGGGGTGACTTATTGCCTGAAAGAACAGAAGGAGAAAGGGATTTATATTTATCACGTATTATCAATATTTCTAGTCACTCTAAACATTCTAGTGAAGAGATATATGAATTGACAGATGATCATAAAAGGATTCTTGAGTATATTATGAGAGAAACAGAGGTTTTTGGATATTTTAGAAATTAGATAAATAATGCCGCAATTTAATACTATAGCCGAATCAAACAATTTTATTGTTTTAGATAAATACGATAGATACAGCACAATACATGAAGCACCCGTGAATTACCAAACGGAGGCTGCTTTGGAGCGTGAGTTTGTGCAAGATTTAATCAACCAAGGTTATGAAAATCCGGCGGATATCAAAACCTTCGAAACAATGTTTGCCAATGCGAGAATTCAGCTACAGACGTTGAATAATACATTATTTACAGATCAGGAATGGAAACGCTTTGTAGACGAATATTTGGATAAACCGAGTGATAATTTGGTAGAGAAAACAAGAAAAATACAAGATAATCACATCTACGATTTTGTATTTGATGATGGGCATATTCAAAACATTTACCTAGTAGATAAAAAGAATATTGCCCGCAATAAAGTACAGGTAATTTCGCAAATAGAACAAAAAGGTAAGCACAGAAACAGATATGATGTAACCATATTGGTAAACGGTTTACCCCTGGTACAAGTGGAGCTCAAAAAACGTGGTGTGGCTATACGCGAAGCTTTTAATCAAGTACATCGCTATACCAAAGAAAGTTTGAATACAGAAAATTCTTTGTACAAATTTGTGCAGCTTTTTGTGATTTCTAATGGAACCGATACCCGATACTTTGCCAATACCGTAGAGCGTAACAAGAACAGTTTCGACTTTACGATGAATTGGGCAAAGGCGGATAATTCATTGATAAAAGATCTAAAAGATTTTACAGCTACCTTTTTTCAAAAAGATACGTTATTAAATATTATTTTAACCTATTCGGTATTTGATATAAAGAATACTTTGCTAACCATGCGTCCATATCAGATTGCTGCAACAGAAAGAATTTTGTGGAAAATAAAAAGCTCGTATGAAGCCAGAAATTGGTCAAAGCCAGAAAGTGGTGGTTATATATGGCATACTACGGGTTCGGGTAAAACATTAACCAGTTTTAAAGTTGCTCGTTTGGCCACACAACTTGATTTTATAGATAAAGTCTTTTTTGTTGTTGATCGTAAAGATTTGGACTTTCAAACCATGAAAGAATACCGAAAATTTTCGCCAGATAGCGTAAATGGTTCCGAGAGTACAGTTGGACTAAAACGTAACATCGGCAAGGACGACAACAAGATTATCGTAACTACGATTCAGAAGTTAAACAACCTGATGAAGACAGAAGTTGATCTAGATATTTACCATAAACAAGTGGTATTCATCTTTGATGAAGCTCATCGTTCGCAGTTTGGTGAGGCTCAAAAAAATCTAAAGAAAAAATTTAAGAAATTCTGTCAATTTGGCTTTACGGGCACACCCATATTTGCAGGGATAAATGCTCTAGGAGCTGACAGTACAAAAAGTGTATTTGGCGCAGAACTGCATTCTTATGTGATTACCGATGCCATACGTGACGAAAAAGTATTGAAGTTTAAAGTGGATTATAACGATGTAAGACCAAAATTTAAAAGAATAGAGAATGAAATAGATGAACAAAAACTGAGTGCAGCAGAATCTAAAAAAGCTTTTTTACATCCGATACGCATAAACGAAATTTCAAAATATATATTACAAAATTTTAGAGTTAAAACGCATCGAACTTTGGGTAGCAACAGTGGCTTTAATGCGATGTTTGCAGTAAGTAGTGTGGATGCTGCTAAGAGTTATTACGAGGAATTAAAGCATTTACAAGAGGGAAGTGACAAATCTCTTAAAATTGCTACTATATTTTCTTTTGCTGCGAATGAAGAACAAAACGCTGTTGGTGAAATTGTAGATGAAACATTCGAGCCTTCTGCACTAGATAGCAGTGCAAAAGAGTTTTTAACTAAAGTTATTAACGACTATAATAAGATGTTTGGAACAAGTTATGGCGTAGAGAGCAAGGAATTTCAAAATTATTATCGTGATCTTTCGGAAAAGGTAAAAAATAAAGAGATAGATTTATTAATCGTAGTCGGTATGTTCCTTACTGGTTTTGATGCTCCTACTTTAAATACGCTGTTTGTAGATAAGAATTTACGTTATCATGGATTAATACAAGCGTATTCGCGTACCAATCGAATTTATGATTCTACCAAAACATTCGGCAATATTGTTACATTCAGAAATCTAGAGCAAGCAACTATTGATGCAATTACCTTATTTGGAGACAAGAATACTAAGAATGTAGTATTAGAAAAAAGCTATAAAGAATATTTAGAAGGTTTTACAGATATTATTACAGGTGATGCACGTAGAGGTTATATAGAAATAGTTCAAGATTTAAATAATAAATTTCCTGATCCGGACGAAATTATAACAGAGAAAGGTAAAAAAGACTTCGTTAAGCTTTTTGGTGAATATTTACGCGTAGAAAATATCTTGCAGAATTACGATGAGTTTACCTATCTAAAAGCACTACAAACAATTGATGTAAATGATACAGATGCTTTTGAGGCATTTAAAGCGAAGTATTTCTTAACGGACGAAGAAATCGCAATTATGCAAAATATTTTGGTATTACCCGAAAGAGTTGTGCAAGATTATAGATCAACCTATAATGATATTCGAGATTGGTTTAGACGTGAGAAAAGTGGTAAAGAAGCTGAGGTATCTAATTTAGATTGGGATGATGTTGTTTTCGAAGTTGATCTATTAAAATCACAAGAGATCAATCTAGACTATATCATTGAATTGATATTCGAACGGAATAAAAAAACGAAAGATAAAGTGATTTTAGTAGAAGAAATTCGTCGTGTAATTCGTTCAAGTATTGGCAATAGAGCTAAAGAGAGTCTAATCGTAGATTATATTAATGAAACAGATTTAGATGCCATTCAAGAAAAGGCAAATATTATTGACTCGTTCTTCCAGTATGCACAACAAAAGCAAAAAGAAGAAGTTACCGAACTCATCACAGATGAAAATTTAAATGAAGAAGCAACAAAAAGATATATGACTGCATCATTAAAACGTGAATTTGCAAGTGATAATGGTATGGAATTGAATGCTATCCTACCAAAAATGAGTGCTCTAAATCCACAATATTTAACTAAGAAACAAAGTGTTTTTCAAAGAATTAGTGACTTTGTAGAAAAATTTAAAGGAGTTGGGGGGCAATTATAACTTTGGGTAAGTGTAAAAATAAATCATGATTTTGGTTAAACAAGCTTTATAACAATTGTCTATCTCAAGTATAATTTATTAGTTAACTACAATAAACTTCATAATCATCTATTGCATTATCCATAATATTTGATGGAACATTATACCTAGCAGCCACCGCTCTAACAACTTTTCTCCAATAATAGGCTGTACATCGCTTATTATTAATTCTGATCCTAATATTACTTAAACCAAGTGCTATTTTAGCTTTTGCAACAATACACGGAGATAATTGAACGCCGTTATGTATAAATGGCATATTATTATAATTAGACAAAGAATTGGTATATCTATTTTTCTATTTATTCTTCAATATTTCCACTTTCTCTCTTTCACTAGCCAATAACCTTTCATAAAGTTCTTTATTGGCCTCTAATGCTTCCATTAATTTGTCTAAAGGATTAAAATTGCAATTAAAAGCATTATATGCTCCATTGTTGAAGCTATTGTCATTAAAAGTATTGAAATAATTTACCACTGCATCATCTGAAAATTGGAGTATTGCCTCTTTCGTTACTCCCAAAACCTTCGCTACTTTTTCTAAAGTGCTATCCTCAATTTCTTCGCTCTGCTCTAATTTGCTAATGGCCTGCTGGCTAATACCCAGTTCGGTAGCCAGGGCTTCCTGTTTCATGCCACGCAGTTCGCGTATGCGGCTAATTTTACGGCCAAGGTGCATGCGGTTAGGTTTTGATGAGGTTTCCATAGCCAAATATATCTAATTTTTTTGTGGGGTAAGAAACAACTGTAACATTGTTTTAAACAATTGGCTGTGGTTTGGTACCCGGTTTTTGTGTTCGAAATTGGTGGTGTTGAGGATGAAGATAGGAAACGATGGTGATTAATCAAAATAGGTTTATTACTGATGAAGGTAATACGAAAGAGGATTTATTGGTATAGGAGTTTTTTTACCGCTCTATGCCGCGGGGGCATGGTACTTTGCTGCGCCAAAGTACCCAAAGCGCTTTGTTAATCCGGCAATGGACCTTTTCGCACAAGGCCACTACACATCAAAAAAACAGCGGCACTTTGTTTTGTGTCGGTTTGTGCTTAATGGGTGATTGTGCAGATTCGAGACACAAAACCACTGCGTTTGAGGTTTGGAGGTGCTATTTGTTCTGTTGTGCATCTGTTTTTTTGATTTCGCCGGTCCTTGGGATTAACGGCGTGCTTCGGTAAGGCTTGTGGGGTTTTGAAAGTGAGTTAGCATGATGCCCAGATAGGAAGAGCCCTGAAAGCAATTTGTTCTGCAGGTGCACCTATTTTTTTTGATTTCCCTGTCCCGAACATTCGGGAGGATTGACGGGCGTTCTTCGGTAAAACCTGTTTGTTGTTCAAAGCAAGTTAGCGTAGTGCCTTAAAAAAATGTGCCTCCATGATAGGATTGCTATCGGGAAACGGCGTAATCGGTAAGGCTTGTGGGGGTTTTGAAAGGGAGTTAGCATGGTGCCTAGAAATATACTTCGGGGGGCAGTGGGGGTTTGAATGGCGCTTAGAAGTGAATTGTGATATAAGGCTTAAATGCCCTTATATGCCTTATATGGTGCAACATTCGCGTGGCTTTATGCTTAGCGGTACAATGATCTGATAATATAAACCAATAGAAAGGAGAAAGAGATGATAACTGAACTAAAAACAATTGGGGGGAAACCGCTTTCGCGTTTTTATAAACTGCCTTTTGCAAAGGGGAGCAGGATATTAACCTTACAGGTGTTAGAAATGCATACTGCGTTTAGAGTGCGTAAAAACCCTAACCTGCTGGCAATGGCATCGCTTTCGTTTAATGTTGGCATGTTAACCATAAGTGTGAAGTTGGATAAAGAGGAGCCTGCAAAGGTTTACCTTTTTGTAGCATACGATTGTTTACTGGTGAGCTGTAGTATAGATACGGACGAAACCTATTTAAGCTATTGCGCTTACCGTGCCTTGCGTGCCATGATGTGGAATGGATGCCACGATTTTGATGAGTATTACTGGCCCGAATGTTTTAATGTGGATACAGAGCAATCGGAATATATAGCGGTTATTAATAGTGGTAACAGGTTAAAGGTTGCCTTAAAGGAAAAGTTTAAGGGTTTTTACAAGCCTGATGATTACTTTCCGGAGGTTGTTGAAAGGGTGGTTGTACCACGTGCTGCGGTAGTTGGTAAACAGCTTATAACCAATGTAGATTCGGTTGGTATTGGATATTGTTTTGCCAATACCGATTTGGTAAAATTCCACACCAACCATTATCCTTTTCTGGTTCCGTACCTATTTACGCTCAATAATGATGGGAAAAGGTTTAAACAGTATAATGGTTTCGTGTTTAATGCACACGATATTGGGGGTATAAATTTATCGCCACAACAACTAATGTTAAATGATATCTGCTTCGCGATGAAAAAGATAGCGCTGATACATCGCAACAAACATGATGATTTACCGGAAACCCTGCTTGAAATTAATTTGTTTAATAATGCTAATGAACTGGAGCTTTTTTATTTATGGAACAGGGCTTTACCGCTGCTGGTGCAGCAACCTTTTACACATTACCTATACAGCTTTGGCATGAGGAATATTGCAGGCAAGCCGATGAAGAAGAATATGGAACCACTGGCTTTTTCGTTAACTGTACCTGTTTTAAGCTTCGTGTTAACTGATAAGGGTAATTATTACGAGTTTTTGCTCAGGCTAAAGGTAAATGGTAAAGTTTTGCAGTTAAGTAAGAGTGATGTGGCTTTGTTTATGGTACGCGATAAGGCTAAACCTAACTTATGGTATTTGCTGGGTGCTGAAATGGATTATAGGTTAATGTGTTTTTTTAGCAGGGTAAATTTTAGGATGCAGGTACCGAAAGGGTATTATAAGGCGTTTTTTGAGCGGTATGTTGAAGGGTTAGAGCGGTTTTATGAGGTTAGGCGCATGTAATGGCTGTATTGTTTTTTTCAATGACTCCGTCATTTCGACCGTAGTGG
>NZ_DJDT01000126.1 GCF_002432345.1 Pedobacter sp. UBA5917 | reverse complement strand
AGAAGTCAAGTTTTAAAACTTGACTTCTTTGGTTTAGTGAATCAAAAGATCCTTCGACTCCGCTCAGGATGACAGCTGGAAGAATATAATACATAAAAAATGCTTCCGATTTATCGGAGGCATTTTTTATATTATATTTTAATGAATTTTTCATCAGGCATGTTAAGGATAGTACGGAATTTTTATATTTGGTTTTAACTTCTGCTAACAGATAATACGCTCAAATGAAAAAAATAAACAGTAAAATCCAATCCTCATTTTCAACACCACATCTGCACCACATTAACCAATAGAGATGCAGTTTACTCACGAACAAATTTTAAAGTTTGCACCCGATGATGCATCTGTAAAAGCAGGAAAAGCATTGGCTACGCCATCAAAATGGGTGGTTACAGCCGTTCACGAAAAGGCACTTTGGGGCGATTGTCAGGGGAGTGGTAAAACACCATATAAAACCATTGTCGATTTGGGTAATCTGGCCTTTAAGTGCTCGTGCCCCAGCAGGAAATTTCCCTGTAAACATGGTTTAGGGCTTCTTTTTCTGTATGTTTCCCATCCATCGGTTTTTTCAAACGAAAATGATCTGGCACCTCATGTAGAAGAGTGGATCAATAAACGCGCTACCAAACAGGAAGAAAAGAAACCGAAAGAAGATGCTGTAGTAGATGAAAAAGCACAGCAGAAAAGGGTAGAAGCAAGGGCTAAAAAAGTTGATTCGGGCATTGAAGAACTCCGGTTGTGGATTAAGGATCTGGTGCGTACCGGTATCATGCGCATTCCACAAAATGCTTACGACTTTAACAAAAACATAGCCGCCCGGATGGTAGATGCACAGGCGGGTGGTTTGGCCAATAACCTGAAAAGGTTAAACAGCATCAATTTTTATAAAGATGGTTGGCAAAAAGCACTGATCAAATCGCTCAGTAAAACCTATCTGCTTACCGAAGCCTACAAAAACCAGGAATTGCTTGCCCACGATTTTAAACAGGAAGTAAGATCGCTGGTTGGATGGAACACCCCGAAAGAGGAAGTATTGGCCTCTGCAGGTTTAACCGACGAATGGTATGTGTTATCGATCGATATTACCGAAGATAATAACCTGAAAACAGAGAGAATCTGGCTTTATGGTGAAAATACCAAACGTTATGCGCTGATCATTAACTTTTATACCGCTGTGCAGGTTAACGCCAATAATTTAATATCGGGTAATTTAGTTCGCGCAGAACTGGCTTTTTATCCATCTCCTTCACCTTTAAGGGCCTTGTTTAAGGGCGAAGTCCAGAAAGAGAACCTGCAGCTTTTGCCCGAAACGCAGAACCATATAACCGAACTTTTTAACCACGTTTCTGGTTTGTTAACCCTAAATCCATTTATAGAAGAAATCCCTTTCTTGCTGTCATCAGTAAAGGTGGTTTTCGAAAATGAAACCTGGTTGCTGGTTGATGCTGAACTGAAATCTATTTTATTGGGTAACCTTGAAGACGAATGTTGGTTAATCCTATCCATCACCAAAGGCAATGCTTTTGTTTGCTTTGGGGTTTACCAGAACGAACAGTTCAATGTGGCTTCGGTTTTTATCAATGCTAAATATTATCCGGTAAAATGAGCGATCAGAATATTATAAAAACAGCCCTGTTGGGCACCGATAAAGTGCAGTTTGATCCCATCCCCGATTTAAGCGGAATAGGAAACCGGATTATTGCCGAACAGGTAGATAAGGAAGATGCTTTTTTAAAAAATGCTGCGGTTAATTTCCTCTACAACGAATGCGGCAGGATCCCCAGAGCATTTAATGGTAGTCAGGAAAACTGTCCGGATGAAGAAAAGACTGAACTCGATGTTTTAACCGGTTTCCACATCAGATCGGCACTCCAGTTAAAAGACGATGTTTTATTTTATTACCTTATTTACCGTACCAATCAGGCCAATAAAATATTTGGGGCCGATCTGGTTCCGGATGCTTTAAATAAAGCCTTGTCTCAGAAAAAGAAAGCCGAAGCAGTGTTAACAGCTTGTGGCGAAACCGGAAAATGGCTTGCCGGCATCAATAAAAACTGGTCGCCGCTTTATGGTACTGCGCCATCAGGTGAGGATTGGGAAACGGGTAACCTGGAATGGCGTTTAAACTATTTTGCCAGTTTAAGAACAGAATCACCATCGGATGCTTTAGCCTTATTAAGTGATCTTCAACAGGAAAACGCAAATACAAGGGCCGAATTTATCGCTTTACTGGAAATTAACCTTTCTATAAACGATGAGGCTTTTCTAATGTCGGTTTTAACTGATAAGAGCAAAAAAGTTAAAGATATTGCCGTTTACCTCCTTAAACTGGTACCCGGTACTGCAATAAACCAATTATTTTTAGATTATCTCCTGAAAATCCTGTCGGTTAAAGAAGAACGTGTACTGCTTATTGCAAAGAAAAAGGTTTTGGCTATTGATCAGGGCATAACACCAGGCGAAGAGCTCTTTAAATACGGATTGGAGAAAATCAGTTCAGAAAAAGGTGTTGATGATGCTGTTTTCTGGGTAGCACAGATTTTCGGATTTATCGATGTAGCAACCCTGGCTTCAAAATTTAACCTTTCAGTCGAAGAATGGCTGAAACTGGTATTGGGTGATAAACATGCCGGGGTTTTTAAACCTTTTCTAAAAAATGCCGCAATACATTTTAAAGATGAACTTTTAAGTAAAAAACTGCTCGAATCGGGCATTAAAGATGGGATCGAATTGCTCAAGTTTGTTAATCCTAAAGAGCGGATTATTTTTATAAAAGATCTGCTCGAAACTGATTTCAACAGGGTGCTAGATCTGGTATTGGAAAGTTACGATATCATTGAAACGGCCATTGCAGAGCGGATTTTCAAAAAACTATCAGATAATCCTTACGTAATCCAGACCAATATCTATCAAAAATTGGCTTTATCAATGCCAGATGGCCTGTTATCATTATTAAAAAAGTACGAAACACCGGTTTCAGACCAATATCAGGTAAAATATTTCAGCAACCAGGTAGCAGGCATGATCCGCTATATAGAATTAAGGCAAACACTAAAATTTTAAAATCTAATTAACGTGGAAAATAACGTATTAAGACAATCTGCCGAAGAACAGTTTAAGCAGGAAATCGAAGAATTAAAAAAAGAAGATAAACATGTAAAACCCGTTAACTGGCAATTATCGCCGCATGCCGTTATCGATTATTTAATGGGCAAAAAACTGGCTAACGGTTTCGAGGTTACGCCAAAATACATCGGTAACAGAAGGTTGATGGAAATAGCTGTAGCTACACTTACTACCGATAGGGCATTATTGTTATATGGTTTGCCGGGTACGGCTAAATCGTGGGTTTCGGAGCACATTACCGCGGCCATTACCGGCAACTCGAACCTCGTGATACAGGGTACGGCAGGTACCAGCGAAGAAGCCGTGCGTTATGGCTGGAATTATGCCATGTTGTTATCTGCCGGCCCGGTTAAAGAAGCCATTGTAGAAACACCCGTAATGCGTGCGATGAAAGAAGGCAAAATTGTACGTATCGAAGAGCTTACCAGAATTGCGGCTGATGTTCAGGATTCGCTGATTACCATTTTGTCTGAAAAAATGCTGCCCATTCCCGAGCTTAATACACAGGTGCAGGCCTTACAGGGTTTTAATGTAATTGCAACTGCAAATAATAGGGATAAAGGCGTAAACGAACTCTCGAGTGCGTTAAAAAGACGTTTCAATACCGTTATTTTACCTGTGCCTACTTCAATTGAAGAGGAAGTTAATATTGTTGAACAAAGGGTGGCCAGTTTTAGCAAATCAATTAACCTGCCTGTTCAGAAATCGATTAGCGAAGAAATAAAAAGAATTGTTACCATTTTCAGAGAGCTTCGTAATGGTGTTTCGCTTGATGGTAAAACCAAACTCAAATCACCATCGGGTACGCTAAGTACAGCAGAGGCCATCTCGGTAATGAACAACGGACTGGCTTTGGCCTATCATTTTGGTGATGGATCATTAAAAGCCGATGATATTGCCAGTGGTATTATCGGTTCGGTGATCAAAGATCCCGTTCAGGATAAAATTGTGATGCAGGAGTATATGGAAACCGTGCTGAAACAAAAAGACGGCTGGAAAGACATTTACAGGGCTTGTAGAGATATCGTTTAATATGTCTGTTCATCTTTTAGGGATCAGGCACCATGGCCCTGGATCTGCGCGCCATGTTTTAGAAGCACTGGAAAACCTCAAGCCCGATATTATCCTGGTTGAAGGTCCGCCGGAAGGCGAAGCCATTTTAAAATGGGTGGCCGATCAGGAAATGAAACCGCCGGTAGCTTTATTGGCTTATGTGCCCGATAATCCAAAACAATCGGTTTTTTATCCTTTTGCCGAATTTTCGCCCGAGTGGCAGGCCATTAACTATGGTTTAAAAAATAAGATCCCGGTAAAGTTTATTGATATGCCGCTTACCCATAAACTGGTAGAAATACCGGTAGAGGAACCGGCAGAAAGCACAGCGCCAGATCATATTGCTACGGCAGATGAAGTTACCGGGTTTAACCCTGTTGCTAAAAATCCCTTATCCTACCTGGCCGAAATTGCCGGTTTCGAAGATCAGGAAGAGTGGTGGGAACATCATTTCGAGATTGCCAAACAACCGGAAGAGGTTTTTGCGTCAATCGGAGAAGCCATTGGGGTGTTAAGAGAAGGGGTAACGGAAAACAACAAAACCGAAAAAATCCGTGAAGCATTTATGCGTCGCGGTATCAGGCTGACCGAACGCGAAATGTATAGTGTAATTGCAGTGGTTTGCGGCGCCTGGCATGTACCGGCCTTACAGCACATGCCCAAACAAAAGGATGATGATGCGCTGTTAAAAAACCTGCCTAAAACAAAAATCGAAACCACATGGATCCCCTGGACGAGCGACCGTTTGGCTTTTGAAAGTGGCTATGGGGCGGGTTTAGATTCGCCGGGCTGGTACAAACACATCTGGAATAACCAGAGCGATGATGGTACGAGGTGGTTAACCTACAGTGCCAATGTTTTCAGGCAGAATAAGATTGATATTTCTTCGGCACACATTATTGAGGCCGTTAGGTTGGCAAATACCCTCGCAGCTTTAAGGAATTTGGACAAAGCAGGCTTAAAAGAACTTAACGAAGCTACCCAAACGGTAATGTGCATGGGCGATGAAATTCCGATGCAGCTGATCAGGAGCGAACTGATTATCGGTAACGATATGGGCACTGTTCCGGCGGGGATTCCACAGGTTCCGCTGCAGAAGGATTTCGAGCAGCAGGTTAAAAGCCTGCGTTTAAAAGTAATTAACGAAGAAAAAACAATCAATTTAGATTTAAGGGAAGCAAGCGGTTTACAAAAAAGTATCCTGTTCCATCGTTTATTGATATTGGATATTAAATGGGCAAAGCAACAATACATTACCGGTAAAGGCACTTTTAAAGAAGAATGGCTACTGTTCTGGTATCCCGAACTTTCTATCGCGCTGCTCGAAAAAGCACCATGGGGCAATACAGTTGAAGCCGCTTGTAACCATTACCTCAAACATATTTCATTAAGCTGTAACCACCTCGCCGAAATAACCCAACTGGTAAGCAAGGCACTGCCTGCCGACTTGCACGAAGGAGTGCAGCTGGTATTGGCAAGGATGGATGAACTGGCCGCAATGACATCGGATATTGCCATGTTAATGGATGCTTTTATTCCCTTAACAGAGGTAAGCCGCTACGGTAACGTGCGTAAAACCGATCAGGAAACCATTGGTATTATTCTTCAGTCAATCTTTTCGCGTTTAAACGCAGGTTTGCCATCAAGCTGTTTGGGTATCGATGAAGAACAATCGGCAGTGGTTGCAGATAAAATTAAAGCGGTAAATAAGGCTGTTTTATTTTTGGATGATGAAGTGATGAAAAACGATTGGCTCGAAACCCTTTCCAGGATACTAAAACTTAAAAATGTAGTACCGCTCATTCACGGCACCAGTTGTAAATTGTTATACGATTCGAAAGTGATCGATACAGAAGAAACCGCGCTGGAATTTAGCCGCGCACTTTCTGTGGGCAGCGATCCGGCTTATTCGGCACTTTGGATTGAAGGCTTTTTAAAAGATGCCGCAACGGTTTTAATCTTCGACCACGAAATATGGGATATCCTGAACAACTGGCTGAGTGGAATAAGTGCCGAGGTGTTTATAGAAGTTGTTCCTTTATTAAGGCGCACCTTTGCAGCTTATAACCCTTCCGAAAAAAACAGCATTGCACAAAAGGTGAAACAGGCGCCATCATCAGGTAAAAAAGCAGTACAAACGGAAGAACTGGATGTAGAACGGGCAGAAATGGTTTTACCCATAATCGAAAAAATACTGGGTTTTTAAATTTACGCTATGCAAGAAGAACTAGAAAAAAGGTGGAGGTTAATATTGGGTGGACAAAGCCGGCAGGAGCTGGATATGGTGCTCACTAAAGCAGAAACCGGTATCGATAATACTTTAGAGGCATTGTACAACTCAGACCGGAAAGGTGGCTTAGGGCCATCATCGCCAAATGTATCGAGGTGGCTGGGCGATATTCGCGAATATTTTCCCCAAACGGTGGTAAAGGTAATGCAGCAGGATGCCATTAAACGCATTAACCTTACCTCCATGCTTACCGAACCCGAAATGCTCGAAACGCTGATCCCGGATGTTCACCTGGTGGCCAATTTAATGACTTTGGGCAGGGCTATACCGCAAAAAACAAAAGCAACAGCACGGTTGGTGGTACAGAAAGTGGTAGATGAGCTGATGCAGAAATTGATGTCGCCAACACAACAAGCCATTACCGGAAGCCTTAACCGCTCAGCGCGGAACAGAAGGCCCAGGCATAATGAGATCAATTGGGCCGAAACGATTAAACGGAACCTGAAACATTACCAGCCGGAATATAAAACCATTATCCCCGAAACCCGGATAGGTTATGGTCGTAAAAGAAAATCGATGAAAGATATTGTACTCTGTTTAGATCAAAGCGGATCGATGGGTACTTCGGTAGTATATTCTGGGATTTTTGGTGCCGTAATGGCATCTATTCCAGCTATTAGTACCAAAATGATCGTTTTTGATACGGAAGTTGCCGATTTAACCGACGAGTTAAACGATCCGGTTGACCTGCTTTTTGGCGTTCAGCTCGGTGGAGGGACTGATATAAATAAGGCATTAACCTATTGTGCACAGATAATAACCAAGCCGTTGGATACGGTGCTGGTGCTGATTACCGATTTATATGAGGGCGGAAATCTGGAAGCCATGAAAAACATGGCTGCACAGCTGGTAAACAATGGCGTACAGTTAATTACACTTTTGGCGCTTAACGACGATGGTTCAACAGCTTTTGATCACCGCAACGCCGAATTTTTATCTTCCTTGGGTGTACCTGTTTTTGCCTGTACACCTGATTTATTCCCCGAATTAATGGCTGCAGCATTAAATAAGCAGGATATTAACCAATGGGCAGGAGATCATGATATAAAGGTACATGCGAAGTAACCAGGGCTAAACTTCCGAAGTTTGAAGAGACGGCGCGTTAGGGAAACTTCGGAAGTTTGCCGGGAAAAAGGCCGTCATCTCTCCATTTCGCTGAGCACTTCGTTGTTCTCGACTTCGTTGCACTTCACTCGAAATAGCGGGATTTTAAAAGAAGAGAAGTTTTAAAAACTTGACTTCTTTGGTTTAGAAATAAAAAAATCTTTCAACTACGCTCAGAATGACAGCAAGAGAAATAAGTCCAAAAAAAATGCCCCCGACTTACCGGAGGCATTTTTTATGGGTTAAACTTCCGAAGTCTTGCTGGGCACTGCCTCGGGCAGACTTCGGAAGTTTGGCAACCTAAAAAGAATAAGTTAATCCCCCGAAAATATTAAATCCGTTTACCTGATAAAATAAGTATTTGCTGTAATTGGTGTTTAAAATGTTGTTTGCTTTGGCAAAAACAGAGAACTTATTGTTGATCCTGTATTCTGCACCAACACCCAAATCTACAAAACCTTTAACCGTAACAATCGATTCGATAGCTGGGTTCGGAATCACATATTGTGAAGGAGGGATAGGATTGGCAATATTTACTTTCGCTTTTACATCATCCTGGATTACCACAGCAGCATTAAAGCTTAACTTTTTGTTGTAGGTGTAAACAAAATTCGAGCTTACTTTTAAACCTGGTTTAAACCATGAGTAAGTTTCAGAAGCTGGTTTCCAATCATCAAGGTTTAATTTACCGGTCCATTTTAAGGCGTCGCTTACCTGAACCGAAATTTCACCCTCTAAACCGGTTAATTTAGTTTTTCCGAAATCGTAAATGACGTCGAACTTGTTAAAATCGGTATAGTTGTTTACGAACAAGGGCATATCATCAAACTGTTTTACATAGATACGGGCCTTATAACCAAAACCCGGACCACCGGTACCTTTAATACCTGCACTAAAACTTAGTTTTTCGACCGTGTTTTTCACAACAGCATTGGCATTTAACCAGGGGTTTTCATCTGTAAAACCTTTTAAAGAATTTCTGTTTACATCGCCTTTAACTTCTCCAAAAACCTGCAGGTAATCAGGAATCAGGGTAAAATCTGCAGTAACCGCAGGGAATATTTTCGAGCTGCTTACCGCACCGAACTGCTGTACAAAATTAATTCCGGCAGTAATTTTGGCACCTTTAACCTGTAAACGGATGTAAGGATTTAAGCGTAACAGGTTGTTGCCAACACTGGTTAAAGCATCTTTACTATTACCAAATTCGGTTGAAGCAGCCAAGCCTAAATTCAGCGAATTAATACGTTTGTTAACGTATCCGTTTAAACTCAGATAGTTTTCTTTAGCGCTGTATTTATCATTCCAGATATAACCATTGGCTTTTAAAGCATAACTGAAGGCATCTTCATCTTCGGTAAAGTTTTTTACCAGTTCGCCTTCCAGTTCGATCGTGGTTAAGGTCTGTTTATCAGGATTTGGGTTTAGCAAAGGTCTGGTATCATCAATCCCATAAAAATGAACGCCGTTGCGTTCAAAACCGATTCTGCCGCTAACCGTGTTCTCATCTAAAATACTACGGCCGAAAACACTAAGCTGCTGGTTGCTGCTGTTCTGTTTGTTCAGCTTACCTTCCTGGCTGAAATGTTTAAAATAACCGCCAAGCTGTAAACCTTCATCTTTACCGGTATTAAAATAAGCTTCGCCCAATAGGGTAGCCAACGAACCAAAAGCACCTTTTACGTAATTGTTAACCAAAATACTGGCTTTTTCTTCGGCCAGGGCCTGCGCCTGTAATTTCTGGATATCACTGTTCAGTTCGAGCTTCCTATCCAGAATGCTGTAGTTCAGTTTTGCCTTGTATGTTTTAACATCATCCAGGTTCGGACTTCTTCTCAACTTTACGGCTTCGGCCAAAATTGGCTTATACGGACGCACTACCTCAATTTCTTCGTTTACTGTTGCTTTTTCATCCGTTTTTTTATCCTGCGCCTGTACAGTTGTTAATCCGGCAGCTAAAAAAAACAGAGAACTATATATATATTTAATCGATTTCATAATGCTACTTCTTCTGGTTTAGTTTTTCTAGTTTTTCTTTGGCCGTAGGGATAATGTCGTCCTTGCCGTCGTAATTATCAATTATACTTAGAAGTGTGCTCTTTGCCTGTAAATTGTCTTTCAGGGCTACATAATTGTCTGATAACAGGATAAATGCTTTCGCTACCCAATAATCATAAGCGGCCATGTTGTTGATCAGATCGAAGCAGGTTTTGGTCGAAGTTTTATAATCGCGTTTGTTGTATTCCAGCAATGCGAGGTTATATTTCGCCTCGGCAGCTGCAACGGTTTTTGTTTTGGCTACCACATTTTTAAACTCTTTTATTGCAGTAGTGGTATCTCCTTTTAATAAATAGGCTTTACCAGAGAATAAACTCGAACTGTTTTTCTCTTCTTCTGATGCTTTTTCCGAATCTTTGGTCAGCTGGGCATACTTAAGCATGTCATCAGGCATGTTTAAGGCCGTGTAAGCCTTTAACAGGTTATTGATGGCAAAACTATAGTGCGATTTATAATCGGTTGTGGTTTCCAGTCTTTTCAGGTAAACAATAGCCTCGTTGTATTTCTTCTGGTTTAAGAACAGTTGTGAAATACTCACTAACGAACGTTCGGTATAATCACTTGTCCAATCGTTTAAGATAAATTCATAATCGGCAATTGCCTCATCCGGACGGCCCAGTTTTACCAGCGATTCGGCCCTGATAAATTTAGCTTCCTTCTCGTGGATGGCTTTAGGGAATTTATCGAAATAAGCATTAATCGCCTGGAAAGCACCATTGGCATCACCTTTTAAGTAAGTATTATTTGCTGCTGCAAAAACAATATTGTCCTGATCGGCATTAGAGTAATTACCAAGCGGTGTGGTATTGGCATAAGCCATAAAGCCATTTGCATCGCCACGGTCTACATAAATGTTTTTGATCGATTCCATCGCTTGTTTGGCTTCATCAGCAGTCGGATAATCTCTGATTACCTTTTTAAACGATTCCAATGCGGCATCATCCTGATCTTGGTTATACTGAACCAAACCGATGGTTACCAGAGCTTTTGGCACATAACTACTATGCGGATATTTGGCTACCAGTTCTACAAGGTCTGTTTTGGATTTATCAAAATCACCTTTGTTGAAATAGGTATAAGCCGTTTCGAAACCGGCATCATCAGCATAGTTAGAATTTGGGAAAGCCTTTAACAGGTTCTGCATTGTTGCAATTTTTGCATCATACTGGTTTTCCAGTCCCTGGATCATCCCTTTCTGGAAAGTGGCATAATCTTCAGAAGTGGTGTGCCTGCTGATGATCTTATTGTAATTTGCCATCGCGTCTCCATAGTTCTTATTTACAAAATACGAATCGGCTAAACGGATGGTGGCATCATCAATTGTTTTTTGGTCTTTATCGTTGCCGCCAAGGAACTTTTCAAAATAATTGGCAGCTTTGCTGTATTTTTCATCCTCGAAAGCAGCATAAGCCAAAGCATAATTTGCAAAATTATATACGCCGGTTTTATCGGCATCAGGCATTTTCAAGAACTTTTCGAAAGTGGTAACCGCTTCGCCATACTTGCGCAGTTCGTACATCGATTCTGCTTTCCAGTAGGTGTTTAAAGCGTTGATCTCGTTATCCTCAGGGAATTTTTCAGAACGCAGGAACATCGAAAGTGCATTCGGGAAGGCTCTTTCGTTATAAAACTCCAGTCCACGGAAATAGGTTACTTTCTGGTAAGCTTCTTTGGCTTCCAAAGTTTTATCAGGGATAGGTTCTAAAATATCAACCGCTGCCTGGTAGTTTTTGGTGGTTAATAAAACCTCGCCCAATAAAGTTTTCGCTTCGTTTAATTTCCTCGATTTTGGGAAGGTTTTTAAGAAACCCTGTGTAGCCTCTAAAGCCTGTTGGTGAAAATCGAGTTCGTAGCTTAATTTGGCATAGTTTAACCAGGCTTCTTCCTGGATTACCTTATCGAAACTTAAACGCGAAGCCCTGAAAAATGCACTTTGCGCTTTTTGTTTATCGCCCAGCTGGATAAAATCTTTACCCAATGTAAGCATACCATTTTGCAGGTAAATATCGTCGTTATTCAGTTTTTCCAAAACGCTAACCGATTCTTTGTACTTTTTATTCTGGAACAAAGAGTAACCGTACTGGTAAATGAAAAGGTTGTTTTTGGTTTCGCTTTTATCTTTCGCATAAAATTCTGCGAAATATTTTTCTGCATTTTTAAATTCAGATTTTGCAAAGTACGATGCAGCAACCAAACTCAGCATTTCGGCTTCGAACTGCTGTTTTGTTTTTTGCATAATCGGTATCGCATAGCTGATCACATCATCGTAACGCTCATCCAGATAATACATCGAGGTAATGTAATAAGGATAACTGGCTTCGTAAGTAGGAGAGCCCTTTAACTTTTCGAAGTTTGCCAATGCTGTTTTATATTCCTTGTTCAGGTAATTGATGTAGGCAAAGTAGTAAGTAGCACTTTCCTGGAACGCGCCTTCTTCTTTTTTAACTTTTTCGAATAAAGGTTCTGCTTTTTCGTAATCTTTCAGCTCGAAATAAGCATATCCCTGTTTAAACTGGTATTCGTTACGCTGCTTGCCCGAAAGGGTAGAAGGATCGGTTTTTTCGAACCACTCTAATGCTTTTTTATAGTTTTTCTGGTTGAAATAGGTTTTTCCAACATAGAAATAAGCCAGTTTGGTATTCGGGTTTAAAGGATAATCGCGGATAAATGCCTGGAATAAACTCTCGGCATCACTGTTGGTCAACTCTAAAGCGCAAACGGCCGCATAAAATTTAGCGTTCTCTTTTAGTAACGATAATTCGGCATTACTCTCTGTTTGGGTAGAAGGTTTATAACGTTGCAGCTCAACCAGTTTAAACTGTTGCGCGGCTGCAGTGTATTTCTCTTTGTCTAATAATTCTAAGCCCGTTTGATAGTTTTTATTGAGGTTCTGCACTGCGCTAACCTGAGCGTAGGTGCTAAAACTTCCAGCTAAAAATAGCGGAATTAGTAAGTATTTTTTCTGCATTGGTTTCAAATATGGTTGGTACTAAATTATAAATAGTATCAAAGCTTATCAACAGAAGTAATTAACATCTGTTAATAACACAAATTAACGACGGGATTTTTGCTTTGGTATCAGGAGGGAGACGAATGTGGAAAATTAAAGCGGTTCATTGGTCATTGGTTCATTCGTTCACTTGTCATTGGTATTGCAAACTGCATATTGAGTTATCTGTATTGTTATAATTGCTAGATTGTTTTATTGTTAACTGCAAACTGCCAATTGAAAAGTGCGAATTGGTTAATTGTTGGGATTGGTAAGCTGTTTATTGCCAACTGAAAACTATTGCTTAAAACCTTAATTTTCTTAACTTCTTAATGGTCAGGTAATAGGTAGTTTATTGTGTGATTGCCATGAGGATACTTTAAGCCAGTTTTGTTAGATTTTGTCACATTGAGGCTGTCGAAACGCCTTTTACAGCGTTAATAAAGATCTTTCGATAAGTTCAGAATGACAGGTCTACATTATAGACTTTAATCCCAAAAACTAAAGACTCGGGATTGATGACTAAAGACTTTGGACTAAACTACCCCTGACTTGCCAACAGATACAGCACGGCCATCCTTACCGCAACACCATTTTCTACCTGTTCTAAAATGATAGATTGTTTGCTGTCGGCCACATCGCTGGTAATCTCCACGCCGCGGTTAATCGGGCCCGGGTGCATTACTACGATTTCTTTGTCGAGGTTATCTAAGATCTGTTTATTTAAGCCGTACATCATGGCGTATTCCCTTAGCGAAGGAAAATATTTAATATCCTGACGCTCTAACTGGATACGCAGCATATTGGCTACATCGCACCAGTTTAGTGCTTTAATGAGGTTATGTTCTACTTTTACACCCAGTTGGTGGATGTGTTTCGGAATTAATGTGGTTGGTCCGCATACCATTACCTCGGCACCTAAGCGCTGCAGGCAAAGGATGTTTGAGATGGCCACACGCGAGTGGAGGATATCGCCCACAATGACTACTTTTTTACCGGCCACGTCGCCCAGTTTCTGGCGGATAGAGAAAGCATCAAGCAAAGCCTGTGTAGGGTGCTCGTGAGCACCATCGCCGGCATTTACAATCTGCGCTTTAACATGTTTACTTAAAAACTGACCTGCACCAGCATATGGGTGACGCATTACCACCATATCAACTTTCATTGATAAGATGTTGTTTACCGTATCAATCAGGGTTTCGCCCTTGCTTACCGATGATGATGAGGCTGCAAAATTAACCACATCGGCCGAAAGTCTTTTTTCAGCCAGTTCAAACGAAAGTTTGGTACGGGTAGAGTTTTCGAAGAAAATATTGGCAATCGTAATGTCGCGGAGCGAGGGCACCTTTTTGATCGGCCTGTTGATCACTTCCTTGAAATTATCTGCAGTTTCGAAAATCAATTCGATATCATTCCGGTTAATATCTTTAATGCCTAAAAGATGTCGGGTTGATAGTTTTTCTGCTGCCATTTTTTATTTATTGTTATCCGATATTAAAATCACTTTATCTTCACTTCCTTCACTCGTCCAGGTTACTTTTACCTGTTGCGAGTTTAAGCTATCTACCTGGTGGCCGATATAATCGGGTTCAATCGGTAAATGCCTGCTAAACCTGCGGTCTATCAAAATCAAAAGTTCCACTTTCTCCGGTCGGCCGTATGCAAGCAGGGCATCAAGTGCCGCCCTGATGGTTCTGCCTGTCCAAAGTACATCATCAATTAAAATTACTTTTTTGCCTTCGATAATAAAATCGATCGAGTTGCTGCTGGCGGTTACCAAGCCATCCTTACGGCGGAAATCGTCCCTAAAGAAGGTAATATCAAGGTTTCCCTTTAATATTTTCTTGTTTTTAAGAATCTGCTGAAGTTCCTGGTGGATACGGTCTGCCAAAAAAATACCCCTCGGCTGGATGCCAATTAAAACGGTATTCGCGAAATCGTCGTGGTTTTCAATTAATTGATGGCAAAGCCTCTTAATTGTAATCTGAATTTTTTGTCCGTCAAGAAGTGTTTTCTTTTGCATTGAAGAAGGATTGGGCAAATATATAAAAATGTTTTAAGGTTGTAAAGTTGAAGGTCGATTGTTTTGCGTTTTACTTGCTAAAATGTTATATGCCAATGTTTAAAAAACGATTTTATCGTGCTATGATTGCTTTCCTTGCGGTATGATTGCACAGATCTTAGGATTACGCTGATTATAATCTTTCAGCTTTGGTCTTTAGTCTTTTATCTTTTCCTTGCGGTATGATTGCACAGATTTTTGGATTACACTGATTATAGTCTTTTAGCTTTCAGCTTTGCTCTTTTGCTTTGGTTTTTAGTCTCTTTGCTTTAGTCTTTAGTCTTTCAGCTTTCACCTTTCTGGTCCAATTCTATCAGCTCCAAAAGTCTATCGTTAATCAATCTGGTAATGGTGCTTTTCCCATCACCGATCAATTTTCCATCTATTTTATCAACCGGGAAAGCATTTTTGGTAGAGCTGCTGATAAAAGCCTCTTTGGCCTGATAAGCTTCGTCTAAAGTAAAATCCCTTTCAACAAAAGTATAACCGGGAACCTCCAGACTCAAAATTTTCTTTCTGGTAATGCCGTTTAAAATTTCATCTTTCGCGGTAATAATCTCATGATCGGTAACAATAAAGAAATTTGCCCTCGGGCATTCCCTCACTTTGCCGTGGTTGTGGTAAAGCAGGTCGTCGGCAGCATTTTCTTTTACAAATTTCTGTAAACGGATGGCCTGCAGGTAATCTATGGTTTTAACCTGTGGAATCTGCCGCTGATGGTTGTAACTTACTAGCGCCAAACCTTTACTTGTGCTATTCTCGATGATATTCAATGGCGTTTGAATAATGATCAGGTTGGGCTTAACCATGGTGTAGCCATCTTCGGAAAAACCTCCGGTGAGGATGATTTTGATGCCCGAATTAGGGATGTTGTTTCTGGCGATCAGTTTTAAAATGGCTTCATGCAGCTGTGTACGGCTAAGCTCAACCTCCAGGTGCATCTCTTTTGCCGAGTGGTAAAAACGGTTAAAATAATCTTCGATAAAGATTGGTTTGTTGTTGATCGTTTTCAGGAAATCAAAAATCCCATAACCCCTCTGGATAGATAGATCGGCAACCGAAATATTGGCATCTTCCGCTAAAAACAATTCATTATTGATCGAAATATACATGGTAAAACAGCTTACAAAGTTTAGTTAGATTAATATTCCTGCTAAATAGACCCTGAAATAAATTCAGGGTGACGACTTGCAGGGATTTAGTTTTGCTGGCCGTTGTTTTTCGCCCGCGGCTTCCATAACCAAAGTGACAGTACAATTAAAGGAATGCAGATGCTCAACGAAATTACAATCAGGATAGGGCGCTGTTTAACCATATCTGCTTCCTGCGAAATGAAAACATAAACCGCTTCTTTAATGGCAAACAAGGTAATAATGGTACAGATTACGGCAAGTATTTTCCTCATGGTTTAATTTTGAATGCAAAGATTGCATTTATTTTTAAAATTGTACATGTGTTCTACAAAAGACCCTGAAATAAATTCAGGGTGACGTAAAGCTAAAAAAGCCGGCTGGATTACTCCAAACCGGCCTCTGTTTAAACCAAATAAACAACAATTACTCTGCAGTTTTTACAGGAGTTAAGTTCTTCAATTCATCTTCGGTAAATAAGCGATAATGCACCTTAAAAGTTTTTTGGAGAGGAGTTTCCAACGAAAAACCACCCACACCAAAACCATCCAGCACATCTAAGGTAAAATGCGAAAATTTCCAATATTCAAATAAATCCCTGTCTACCCAAAATTCGCATCCTTCTACCTCTCCCAAACAAACATCGTTCATACGCAGGTAGTAACCTCCTTTTTCGAAGCATTGTGGCTGTGTACCTTCGCAACAACCGCCGGCTTGATAAAACATCAGCTCACCGTGCTTTTCTTTTAATACTGCGATGAGTTCTTTAGCTTTTTCTGTACTGTTTATACGTTCTATCATCGTGATTTTGTTTTTATAGGGTTCATGGTTCGTGGGTTGATGGTTCATAGTCTAATGGTTGATGGCTGCGGCGTCTTCTTCGCTTTATCGCATCAATTTGTTTTTTTATAAACAAGAAGGCTATCGGCCATCAAACTATCAACCATGATCCAATAGACTAAATGATATGAGCTGTTAGGCTATCAATCAATAAACCATCAAACCATGAGCCAATAAACTTTTTGCCATAAACCAACAACTATATCTCTCTAAAAGAAACCCAATTTATTCTTATCGTAAGAAATCAGCATGTTTTTAGTCTGGCGGTAATGACCAAGCATCATTTTATGGTTTTCTCTTCCTACACCCGATTGTTTATAGCCACCAAAAGGAGCACCTGCAGGATAAGCGTGGTACTGGTTTACCCAAACACGTCCGGCCTGGATAGCCCTTGGTACCTGATAAAGCTCATGTGCATCACGCGTCCACACACCGGCACCTAAGCCATATAAAGTGTCGTTTGCAATTTCTATTGCTTCTTCAACGGTTTTAAAAGTGGTTACAGCCAACACCGGACCGAAAATCTCTTCCTGGAAAATCCGCATTTTGTTGTGACCTTTAAAAATGGTGGGTTTAATGTAGTAACCTCCGCCCAGTTCGCCTGGTAATTCGTTTACCTCGCCGCCTGTTAAAACCTCGGCGCCTTCTTCTTTACCGAGTTTAATATAAGCGGCAATTTTTTCGTACTGTATTTTAGAAGCCTGCGCACCCATCATTACGGTTCTATCCAGCGGACTGCCGATTTTGATCGCTTCGGTTCTTTGGATTACTTTTGCGATAAATTTTTCATAAATATCTTCCTGGATCAGCAAACGTGATGGGCAGGTACAGATTTCGCCCTGGTTTAAGGCAAACATTACAGCTCCTTCTACCGCTTTATCCAAGAAAGCATCATCTTCGTCGAGTACAGAACTGAAAAAGATATTCGGCGATTTTCCGCCCAATTCCAAAGTAACCGGGATAATATTTTCGGTAGCATATTGCATCACCAATCTTCCGGTAGGAGTAGAGCCTGTAAATGCCGCTTTCGAAACTTTTGGATTGGTAACCAATGCACGGCCAAGTTCTGCACCAAAGCCATTAACCACATTAACCACACCCGGAGGTAATAAATCTCCGATCAGCTCCATTAAAACCATGACCGAAATCGGGGTACTTTCTGCCGGTTTCAATACCACACAGTTTCCGGCTGCAAGGGCAGGGGCCAGTTTCCAGATTCCCATTAAAAGCGGAAAGTTCCAGGGGATAATCTGTGCCACAACACCAATTGGCTCGTGAACAATTAGCGAAACGGTATTATGATCAAGTTCTGATAACGAACCTTCTTCTGCACGGATTACGCCTGCGAAATACCTGAAATGATCTACTCCCAAAGGTAAATCGGCAGCTAAGGTTTCCCTAACCGCTTTTCCATTATCAATAGTTTCTACAGTAGCCAGGTATTCGAGGTTATCTTCCATCCGCTGGGCAATTTTATTCAAAATAATGCTCCGTTCGGTAGAAGAGGTTTTGCTCCAGGTTTTAAAAGCTTCATGCGCAGCATTAACGGCTAATTCCAGATCTTCTTTGGTCGAATGGGCGGCTTTGGTAAATACCTTGCCATCAATCGGAGAAATGTTGTCGAAATATGCCCCCTTTACCGGTGCTACAAATTTTCCCCCGATATAGTTATCGTAATGGGGTTTGAATGATGGTTTCTCAATTAAATTTTCCATAATTATTATTGAATTTTAAATGCCATCATGAGCCTGGAACTGAAATAAAATCCTGATGGTTTGCTCATAATGATTTTGTGGTTAAAAGATTTGGTTAATACAAACGTAATGGCTAAGCGATTGGGGTAGGTAGTATAATCGGCTCAATTGGTAGCACTATCGTTTCAGGCAATGTAACCTGATCGAAACAGGAAGATTTAACCGTTATATTAACATTAATAGGTGCTTTGCATGACAATATAAGTTGATGGAATTATTATATTTGATTGTAAAAAAATGGTTTAATCAAATTTTCGGTTATGCAGCATACATTGGATCAGGTGAAGCTCAGTGCTTCAGAAACGTTGCAAACATTGGTAGAAAACAGAACTTCGTATACTTTGGAGCGTTGCGAGTTAAATGTTTTCGAAACCTATACCGAATCTTATAAAGTGCCGCTTACTTTTAACGATTTTGTGATTACGAGTATGCTCAGGGGCAAAAAAGTAATGCATTTATTCGATAAAGAAGGTTTTGATTATTTCCCGGGTCAAACCGTTATTGTTCCACCTGCCGTTACCATGGAGATCGATTTTCCGGAAGCTACCAACCTCAACCCCACACAGTGTATTGCTTTGGCCATTGATCAGGAACAGATCAAGAAAACCATTGCATATTTAAACGAGTTTTTCCCGAAAGAAGGTAGCAACGAAAAGTGGCTGTTAAATTACGACGAATATCATTTTTACAATAACGAAGAAATTGCCTATCTCATTAACAAGGTAATCCGTATCTGCTCCGAACGTTCTAAAGAGAAAGATGTGCTGGCCGATTTAACGTTAAAGGAACTACTGGTGCGCATTATGCAGACCCAGAACCTTAAAACAATCAGCGATGAAGGTTATAACCTCAATCAAAACCCGTTGGCTTTTGTGCTGAATTACATTAAATCGAACCTGAACGAAAAGATCAGCATTAATAGTTTGAGCGATAAGGCCTGTATGAGCAAGGCAACATTTTACCGCTTGTTTAAACGCGAACTGGGCATCAGTCCGAACGATTTTATCCTGACCGAAAAAATCAATAAAGCCAAACTTTTACTTGCCCAACCCGGCACAAAAGTTGCCTCAATAAGTTATGAGCTTGGCTTTAATGATGCCAATTATTTTATCAGGGCATTTAAAAAGATTGTGGGTATTACCCCTGGGGCCTACCAGTTACAGATATCGAAAAATTTAATCCATTAAACTCTTTATCTTTTCGTTGAGGTTCTTTAATGGGGCTGAAAAAATACTATCGTTCATTTTTTTCGCTACATATATTAATGGTATGCCAATGAGCAAAAGCGATGCTGCATGAAGAAAAAAATGGGGCAGATTGAATACTTTCTCAAAGGTTTGGTGCACATACAACCGGTAAGCCAATAAACCTGTTGGACCTGCCAAGGGTATAAAAATGTAGCCATAAATGGTTTCTCCCCTTAACATCCGTTTAATTGCCGCCAGATTATCAATAAGTACCTGTTTGGTATTGGTATTATAATCAACACTGGTTTTGATTTTGTTGAGGTCGTTTATGCCCATCGCCCTGAAAATTTCGTAGGTGATAAATGAAAGTACCAGCAGGTATTTTAAATCGCCTTTTGCAAAAAAAGCCATTATTAAAATAGGCACATCAATAATTCTGATCCACCTCAATTTCCATTTAAGTTTAAACAATAAATCCTGTAAAAGGCTGTGCGATTGCTCATCAATGGTAATGTTGGCAATAGTTGTCTTATCAACTTCTGAGTTAAACTCTACACTCAGGTTTTTCCATTCTTGTTCCAGGTCCATTTTATTTTCGGGTTAGGAGTGTGGTTAATTGTTGTTTAATCCGGTGCAGTTTTACGTTGGCGTGGTTTCTTGATAATCCCATCATCTCGCTTATTTCGGTATTATCGAAGCCATCCAGGTGGAGCATAATTATACTCCGGTCTATTTCGGTTAACTGCTTTATACAGCGGTAAAGCCAATCGGCACGCTCCGATAATTCGGGAGGCTCGAAAAAGTGGTCGAAATCGTTCTGCTCTTTAGTTCGGGTCTGTTTTTTCTGCCTGCTTAAAAAAGAAAGCGACACATTTAAACTGATCTTGTAAAGCCAGGTAGAAAATTTTGCATCGCCTTTAAACCGGTTAAAAGCACTCCAGCTTTGGAATACGATTTCCTGATATAAATCTTTGCGGTCTTCCTCATCATCGGCATACAGGTTTACCATTTTATAGATAATCCCCTTATGTTCCTCCAGCTTATCGAGATAAGATTTTTCGATCATAGCTTTTAATCTATTTTGATAGCTGTTGGGCCTTAAAAGCTTTATGGTATTGGATAATTCCCATGATTAGTGAAATGATGGCAACGGTTAATAAAAAATATTTCACATAGCCCTCGATTTCAGTTACGCTGGCAACCGTGATCAAAAAAGCGGCGGTACCTAATCTAAAATTGTTGTTTTTCATTGCTTATTAAATTAATCTGAACAATAAGTAAGCAACCGGCCGGAAAAATTACAGCAATTGAAAATTAATTTTCGAGATACCTCTTAGAATAGGTAATACCCATCAAATCGTAGCGTTTAAATTGTGTTTTAAGCCTTTTTTGAAAATCGGGGTAGTTGCGTTTTTCTTTGGGACTCCATAAAATTTCGCTCAGCGCATCCAGCCGTGGGAAAAGCTGGTACTGCACTTTTGCCGGATTGGTTATATACTCGCTCCAAAGGCAGCCCTGGCCGCCCCAAATGTATTTTGCCTGTTCGGCTGTTAATTCAGCAGGTACAGGTTCATAATTGTATACCTCAATCAATGGCGAAAATTTATTGGCGGTTAAACTGTCTTCCTTTACAAACTGGGCATGGTTAAAGTACATTTTAATTTCTGGCGTCATAATCGCCTTATGCTCCTGTTTGGCGGCATCAATACCGCCTTTTTCGCCCTGCCAGCTCATTACCACGGCATTTGGTGCTAAACTGCCCTGTAAAATCTCGTTCCAGCCGATAATGGTTTTGCCTTTACTGTTTACAAATTTCTCCATCCTGCGGATAAAATAACTCTGTAATTCACTTTCGTTTTTCAAGCCGTTGGCTTTTATGATCTCCTGCGAAACGGCAGATTGTTTCCACCATATTTTCGAAGCCTCATCGCCACCAATGTGGATGTATGGCGATGGGAATAAATCCATTACTTCGGTCAATACGTTTTCAAGGAATTTAAAAGTGGTATCCGAAGCCTGCAAAACATTGTTGTATTTGTTCATCATTCCCCAGGTTTGGGCAACCTCGTACTTTTTATTAGGTTCGGTACCCAGCTCCGGATAAGCTGCCAGTAAGGCCATGCTGTGTGCAGGCATTTCAATTTCAGGGATAATGGTAATATAGCGTTTGGCCGCATAATCGATTACCTCCTTAATCTGCTCCTGGGTGTAATATCCGCCATGTTTAATGCCATCGGTTTTAAGTACAGCATCTTTTGGTGTAATTTTTACTTCGGTTGGTAAAACCTGGTATTTAATATTTTCATTTCCTTTACCGGGCCATAAACCAATAACGCTGCCGTTGCGCCAGGCGCCTATTTCGGTCAGTTTAGGGTATTTTTTAATCT
>NZ_DJDT01000203.1:34842-34975 GCF_002432345.1 Pedobacter sp. UBA5917 | reverse complement strand
AACTGCAGTAAGTGCAAGAACTGCTGTAAATGTTTCGGTTAATCCGCCGGCAACCCCTGCAACTGTTACAACTAACAGCCAGGTAATTAACGCGGGTCAGTCTACTACTTTATTGGCTACAGCCGATGCTGGT
>NZ_DJDT01000203.1:0-34681 GCF_002432345.1 Pedobacter sp. UBA5917 | reverse complement strand
GATGCTGGTAACACCATCCAATGGTACGATGCTGCAACAGGTGGTGCACAGGTAGGTGCCGGTACTTCATTTACTACTCCAGTACTTAACGCAACCACTACATATTATGTAGAAACAACCAATGCAAACGGCTGTAAAAGTGCAAGCCGTGTGCCGGTAACTGTAACCGTATTAAACAACGGTGGCGGTACAGCCTGTAATGCTGCGAATTCGCAAAACTCTGGTATCAATGGAATCTGTTTATTATGCGGTGTAACAGGTGCAGGCAACTCTACTGATGCCGATCCAACCAACTTTACCCGGATTTCACTTTCGGTAGGTGTGGGCGCTTCGGGTTACCAACAATTGATTTTCCCTTCAGTTGGAGCAGCTACTGATAGCCTTCGTTTAGATTTAGCTTTACCGGGTGGTTTATTAGATTTAACTGCATTGGGCAATGTTACTGTAAACGTATTGAACGGTACTACAGTGGTTAGAACAGTTCAGTTAAACTCATCATTATTAAATCTTCAATTACTTTCGGGTAACCGTTTCACTGCAACAGTAGCAGCAGGCGGTGCTTACGATAGGGTACAGGTTAGTTTCGGTGCTTTAGTTTCGGCTTTAACCAGCTTAGATGTTTATGGCGCAACCGTAATTTATCCTAACCCAACAGTTACAGCAGGTGCACAAACAATTTGTGCGGGCAGTACGGCAACTTTAACCGCAACTGCAAACGGTGGTACTACGTTAGCCTGGTTTGATGCGCCTACAGGTGGCACACAATTGGCCGCTGGCGAAACATTTACTACACCGGCTTTAACTGCTACCACCACTTATTATATCCAGGTAAGTAAAGGTACCTGCGCAAATGTAACCAGGGTTCCGGTAACTGTAACCGTTACTCCGGCATTACCTACACCGGTATTGGCCACTATTGCCAATGTTTGCGAAGGTTCATCGGCAACTTTATCGGTTGCCAACCCTGATCCGGCAGTAACATACAAATGGTACGATGCTGCAACAGCTGGTAATTTAGTATTTACCGGTGCGGTATTCCAAACTCCGGCATTGGCCACCGCAACTACTTATTATGTAGAAGCATCGCAGGGTAACTGTACAAGTACTGCACGTGCAGCAGCAGCGGTATCAGTAAACCCACGTCCAACTTTACCAGTGGTAACTGCAAGTTCATCAACTGTAAGCGCAGGACAAACAGCAATTTTAACAGCAACTTCTGCTGATCCGACCAATACTTTCAATTGGTATACTTCTAACACTTCAACTACACCGGTTTATGTTGGTGCTACTTATGTTACACCACCATTATTGGCTACTACAACTTATTATGTAGAATCGGTTTCTACCAACGGTTGTACTTCGGCAAGCCGCGTACAGATTACCATTACAGTGGATGGTAATGGATCGCCAAATCCGGTACCTTGCGAGGCAGCCACTACACAGGTTAACGGTGTTAACGGCGTAGCTTTATTATCGGGCGTATTTAACCCGGCCCTTGCTATTGATAACGACACACAAACTGCATCTTCATTGGTAATGCCAGTGGGCGCACTTGGTGCATCGGTTTATCAAAGGGTTGGTTTCGGCTCACTATCTAAAGTTGGCGATACTGTACGTGTATTGGTATCATCACCAGGAAAATTATTATCACTTGCGTTATTGGGCAACGCTGCAATCACCACCTATGTTGGAAGCAACAGTAATGGCGATTCGCACTTGTTGAACGATAACCTAATCAATATCCAGTTATTAAGCGGCAATACACAGGCCCTGATCACTTTTGTTCCAACAAATGTTTTTGATGGGGTAGAGGTGAGGTTAAACTCAGGTTTATTGGGTGCTTTAACTTCGATTAACTTAAATTACGCACAACGTATTTTGGTAGCGCCAACAGTAACTGCTGCCAATGTTACTTCTTGTGTGGGTTCTACTGCCCAGTTGCAGGTGAGTAATCCATCAGCAGGTTTAACTTACAGATGGTATGATGCTACCGGTACTTACCTAAGCGGTAAAGACGGTATCATATTTACTACACCAGCTTTAACAGGCGATACCAAATTCTATGTTGCAGCAGTTTCTGCAACAGGTTGTGTAAGCTACAAAACAGTAGTAAACGTAACTACAAACCCTGCTCCGGTAACACCTGATCTACTTTCGGCATCGGTTAACACCTGCCCTAATACATCGGTTACCTTCCAGGTAAAAAATCCGGTTGTAGGTACAACTTATAACTGGTACGATACGGCAACTTCAACTACCGTATTATTTACAGGCGATAACTTTACCACACCGTTAATTACTGCCGACAGAAGTTATTTTGTAGCTGCGGTAAACAGCTGCGGTGCTTCATCAGCCAGAACAGAAGGTAAAATTGTACTTGGAACAATTGATGTTCCGGTAATTACACCTCCATCAATCACCATCAGTGAAGGTTCTGTAGCGGTATTAAAAGCAACTTCGAGTACAGCAGGAGCAACCATTAACTGGTACACCACTGCAAACGGAACTGTTCCGGTATTTACAGGAGAAACTTATGTAACGCCACAATTAAGCACCACTACAACTTATTATGTAGAGGCAACAGTTGCGGGCGGTTGTACTGCAACAAGCAGGGCAACAGTAACCGTAACGGTAATACCTAACGGTAACCCAGTGGTTACACCATGCGGTGCTGCTACAACAACGGTTGCAAGCGGTGTAACTGGCGTAGCGCTATTGGCTGGTGTTTATAACCCTACTTTTGCGGTTGATAACGACATCAACACAGGATCTAGCCTGGTTATTCCGGTAGGACTATTAGGAGCCTCTGTTTATCACCAGGTTGGTTTTACAGGATTATCGAACGTTGGTGATACCTTAAGAGTGAAAATTACCACTCCGGGTACATTGCTTTCGGTAGCGGTATTACCTAATTTAACGGTAACTACTTTCCAGGGTACAACCAGCAATAACGATGCAGTTTCTGTATCAAACCCATTAATCAGCTTAAAATTATTAACAGGCGGAACATCGGCCATATTAACTTTCGTACCAACCAGCAGGTTTGACGGAGTAGAATTAAGGTTAAACTCTGGTCTCCTTGGCGCATTAACATCGGTTAACTTCGATTATGCACAAAGGGTAATTACAACACCAACAGTTAGCGCAGCTACTGCAAGCGCGTGTCAGGGTTCATCTGCTACATTAAGCGTGCAGAATCCGCAGGCTGGGGTAGTGTACAAATGGTACCTTGGTACTACTTATCAGGCAGGAAAAGACGGAGCAACTTTCGCAACCGATCCAACTTTAACTGCTGGTACTTATACTTATTCGGTAACGGCAACAGCTAATGGTTGCGAGACTGTAGGAGCCAAAGTTGTGGTTACTATCCTGCCTCCACCGGTAGCGCCGATCCCGTCGACAACCAATCCGGCTACAACCTGTATCAATACCTCTGCTACTTTAAGTGTGCAGGCAGTTGCAGGCTTTACCTATAACTGGTACGATGCAGCAGTTGGCGGAAACCTTTTGGTAACCAACAACAGCAGCTTTACAACCTCTGCATCACTTGCAGCAGGCACTTACGATTACTATGTAGAAGCATTAAGTGGCGCTGGTTGTTCAAGCTCAACCCGTACCAAAGTTTCTATCACGGTTAATCCATCGGCATTACCTACTGATTTAACTGTAACCGGAACTACATCACTATGTGCATCTGGTACAGCAGTACTTACTGCGGCCAGCACTACAGTTACCAGTCCGGTGTTTACCTGGTACAGTGATGCGGCCTTAACTCAGGTAGCTTTCGTAGGTGCAGTATTTACTACACCTGCCATTACGGCAACAACCAAATATTATGTTACCGTTAGCGGAACAAATAAATGTGCCAATACACCGGGCAATGCAAAAGAGGTTACCATAACGGTAAACCCTGTTGCAGGTCCAACTGATATTAACCTTGCCGGAACCAGTACAATATGTGGTGGCTCTACAGTTACTTTAACTGCAAGCAGCACAACAGTAACCAATCCGGTATTTACCTGGTACAGCGACGCGGCTCTAACAACCGTAGCATTTACCGGTGCCAGCTTTATTACTCCTGCGCTTAACGCAACCACTACTTATTATGTAACGGTTAAAGGAGATAACAAATGTGAAAATACAGCAGCAACAGCAAAATCGATCACCATTACGGTTAATCCTAAGGCTACCGATGCTGATATTGCCATCAATGGCATCACATCGATCTGTAAAGGATCTACCGCTGCACTGTCTGCTTCAACAACAACAGTAATCAATCCGGTATTTACCTGGTACAGCGACGCAGCTTTAACCACGGTAGCATTTAGCGGAGCTAGCTTTACTACTCCTGCACTTAATGCAACCACTACTTATTATGTAACTGTAAGAGGCGATAATAAATGTGAAAACACACCGGCTAACGCCAAAGTAGTTACGGTAACTGTTAAGGACTTTGCTACCGCTGCAGATATTGCAGTAAGCAATGCCCAGATCTGTTCAGGTTCTACCGTAATGTTAATGGCATCGAGTACAACGGTAACCCAACCGGTATTTACCTGGTACAGCGATGCATCGTTAACCAGTGTGGTATTTACTGGTCCAACCTTTACCGTAACCGGCTTAACTGCCACTACTACTTATTATGTAAGTGTTAAAGGAACAAATAAATGTGAAAACGCTGCGGCAGATGCCAAAGCAGTAACCGTAACGGTTAATCCTTTAGCAACTGCTACCGATATTATTGTTAATGGCAGCACAACAGCATGCGCAGGTTCATCTGCGGTGTTAAGCGCAACATCTGCAACAGTAACCAACCCGGTATTTACCTGGTACAGTGATGCAGCTTTAACCAATGTAAGTTTCGTTGGTGCTACATTTACCACACCGGTACTTAATGCAACCACAACTTATTATGTAACTGTAAAAGGTGATAATAAATGTGAGAATGCACCGGGCACTGCAAGGGTAATTACCATAACGGTTAAACCGGTTTCTACCGCTTCGGATATCACTGCTACTGATGCAACCATCTGCGCAGGATCGAATACAACCCTGGTAGCCAGCACAACAACGGTAACCAACCCAACATTTACCTGGTATAACGATGCCGCTTTAACTTCGGTAGCTTATGTAGGTACATCATTTGTTACCCCGGTATTAACTGCAACAACCAAATACTATGTTACGGTTAAAGGCGATAACCAATGTGAAAACTCTGGTATCACAGCCAAAGTGGTAACAGTTAACGTAAATCAGGCTGCAGTTGCTGCCGATATTACTTTATCTACACCTACACTGGTATGTGGATCGGGTACTGCGGTAATCAATGCAAGTTCTACTACGGTTACCAGTCCGGTATTTACCTGGTACAACGATGCTTCTTTAACAAGTGTAGCCTTTACCGGCCCAATATTTACCACGCCGGTATTAACCACTACAACAACTTATTATGTAACTGTTAAAGGCAGCAATAAATGCGAAAACTCAGCAGCAAATGCAGTAGCGGTAACCATTAAGGTTAACCCTATAGCAGTTGCGAGCGATATTATCGTAAATGGTTCAACAAACCTTTGCGGTGGATCGGCTGCAGTATTAACAGCAAGCAGCACAACGGTAACTAATCCGGTATTTACCTGGTATACCAATGCAACTTTAACCAATGTGGCTTTTGTTGGCGCAGTATTTACCACACCAACATTAACTGCTAACACTACTTATTATGTAACTGTAAAAGGCGATAATAAATGCGAAAACAGTGCAGCAACGGCTAAATCTGTAAACATTGTGGTTAACCCGGTTGCTTCTGCAACAGATGTTACCGCAGCCGATGCCAATATATGCGCAGGTTCATCAGCTAGTTTGGTTGCCAGCACTACAACAGTAACCAACCCGATATTTACCTGGTACAGCGATGCTGCTTTAACAACCCCGGTATTTACAGGTGCAACCTTTAACACCCCGGTATTAACTGCAACAACCAAATATTACCTAACAGTAAAAGGCGATAACAGATGTGAAAGTTCTGCTGCAAACGCTAAAGTGGTTACGGTTAATGTAAATGCTGTAGCAACGGCTGCCGATATTACTTTATCTACACCAACGCTGGTATGTGGATCGGGTACTGCGGTAATCAATGCAAGCTCAACAACAGTTACCAACCCGGTATTTACCTGGTACAATGATGCTTCATTAACAAGCGTAGCCTTTACAGGTCCATCATTTACCACACCGGTATTAACTGCCACTAAAACTTATTACGTAACCGTAAAAGGCACTAATAAATGTGAAAACACACCTGCAAATGCAGCAACCGTAACAATCAAGGTTAATCCGGTTGCCATTGCTACTGATATCACCGTAAATGGATCAACTTCGGTTTGTGCCAGTACAGCAGCAACATTGGCTGCAACAAGTACAACAGTAACCAATCCGATATTTACCTGGTACAGCGATGCCGCTTTAAATACGGTAGTGTTTACAGGTCCGGTATTTACTACTCCGGTATTAACTGCTAATACAACTTATTATGTAACTGTTAAAGGCGATAATAAGTGCGAAAGTTCTGCAGCAACAGCAAGAGCGGTAGCCATTACGGTTAATGCCTTACCAAACAACCCGGTTGTATCTGTTCCTAACGGAGGTATATGTGCCGGTGATGGTGCAACACTAACGGTAACCAATGCTCAGGTGGGCGTTACCTACGAATGGTACAACGCAGCAACAGCAGGCAACCTATTATTTACCGGTACCACTTATAATGTTACCGCACTTACTGCTACAACTGATTACTATGTGTTAGCCATCGGTACAGGTGGTTGTAACAACAACGGTGGCCGTGTTAAAGTAACCGTTACTGTAAACGCCAAACCTACAGTACCAACCGTAGCTTCATCATCGGTAAGTGTATGTACAGGTAGCCCGGCAGTGTTAACAGTTACCAATCCACAAACAGGTGTGGTTTATAACTGGTACAGTACTGCAGCAGGTGGAGCACCTGTTGGAACAGGAGTAAGCTTTACAACACCAGCTGTTACCGCCAATACAACATATTATGTAGGGGGAGCAAATGGAAGCTGTACGTCAACATCAAGAACACCGGTTAATGTAATTGCATTACCAGTTCCGGTTGCACCAGCATCTGTAACAGCAGCTAACGGAACACTTTGCGCAGGCAGCACAACCATATTAACTGTAAATAATCCGGTAACCGGATTGGTGTACAGATGGTACGCAGCAAGCTCTAACGGTCCGGTACTGGCAGAAGGTATAACCTTTACCACACCAGCCTTAAACGCTACAACCATCTATTATGTAGAAGCAGTAGCAGTGGGCGGTTGTGCAAGTCCAACTAGAACAGCTGTAACGGTAACTGTACTTCCGGTACTCGACAGACCAGCTGTAACGGTACAAACCTCAACACCAAACAGCATCACCTTTGCGTGGCCTGCGGTTACGGGTGCTACGGCTTACGAAGTATCGTTGGATAATGGTTTAACCTGGATTAACCCAACAAACGGACCAACCGGAACAAGCTATCTGGTAACAGGTTTGAAACCAGATCAAAGTGTAAGTATTTCGGTGAGGGCTAAAGGTCAGCTCGATTGCCAAACCAGTGCAAATGGTTCGGTAACCGGTAAAGCAACCAACCCGCTTGGAGATCAGGTTTACATACCTAATGCATTTACACCAAATAACGACGGTAAAAATGATATATTCTTAGTCTATGGCAATACCATATCGAGTGCCAAAATGAGTATTTATACTCAATGGGGTCAATTGATATTCCAATCTGATAACGTAGCTAACGGATGGGATGGAACTTTCAAAGGGGTAAATCAACCGATCGGAGTTTATGTGTACATGGTTGAAATTACCTTCAATAATGGAACAACATCATTGAGAAAAGGTACAGTAACGCTGATTAGATAAGAAGAGGATTAATAATAAACAGATAAAATCAAAGACCATGAAAATACTATCGGCTTTAAAAATATATGTTGGGGTACTGGGTTTACTGCTGTGTACAGCTAAGTCCTTTGCGCAAACTGATCCGCATTTTTCACAATACTATGCCAACCCGTTATACCTTAACCCGGCTTTAACGGGGGTTATAGATGGCGATTACCGTGCAACAGTAAACTTTAAGCAGCAATGGAGTGCACTTAACAGCTCATTCTTAACCGGTGGTGCATCTTTCGATATGGCTCCGAAAAAGAACTTTGCCTTTGGTGCAACCATTTTAAACCAAAGGGCAGGAGAGCTGGATTTTAACTACCTGTCGGCCCTGGTATCAGGCTCGTACCGTTTAAGGTTCGGTGCCGAAGGTTTGCAGATGGTGAGTTTCGGCTTACAGGCCGGTATCATCAACCGCAGTTTCGATTTCTCACAGGCCAGGTTTGGAAACCAGTTTAATCCGGTTACAGGTTATGATGGTGGGATGATGAGCGGCGAAACACTGTCTTCGCAATCATCATTGGTTCCTGATGTAAATGCCGGTGTGATGTTTTTCGATGGTAATCCCAACAAAAACGTAAACGTATTCTTAGGTGCAAGTGCAGCCCACTTAACGCGCCCTATGGACCGTTTCTCAGGTACAAACTCACGTATCCCTGTTCGTTTTACGGCTCATGGAGGTGCAAGGATCAAAGCTTCGCAATTGCTGGATATCGTTCCCAATGCATTATTTATGTCGCAGGGTAATACCAACGAGGTATCATTGGGTGCCTATGCGCAGCTTAATGTTAATCCATCGGCAAACATATTATTCGGTGGTAACTACCGTAATAAAGATGCTGCCATTGCATTTGTTGGCCTGCAGTTAAAAAATATGGTTTTCGGACTTAGTTATGATATCAACACCTCTACCTTCAACAGGGCATCGAACAGTAACGGTGGTTTAGAGCTTTCGGTATCCTTAATCGGCCGTAACGGAATTATTGGTCCAAATTTCTTTTGCCCACGCTTATAATTATTCAGACGAAACTATCCTGATTTCTTAATTATGATAGTTTCGTCTCCATTGAAAAAAACCTCATCAAGATGAAAAAAATATTACTCATTTTATTAGTGGCATTTGGCGGTTTTGCTAACGCTCAGTATGTGGTAAACTATAAAAAAGTTGCAGACACCTACTTCGAAAATAAGGACTATTACGCGGCGTCAACTTTTTATAAAAAAGCCTTAAAAATTACTGGCGACAGTACCCAGGCCTTATTACCTTACGGAGGAGATAGGAGATCGGCCACTGATACTAAAGCGATAGAGGATTATGAAGGATCTGTTTATAACCTTGCCGAATCGAGCAGGTTGTACAGGGAATTTAACGAAGCCGAAAAATATTATGGTTTGGCCATTAGTTTTACCAATACGCGTTTTAGAAAAGCGTTATTTTATTATGGACAGAGCTTAAGGGCAAATAAAAAGTTCGATCTGGCTATTGATGCCTTTCAACAGTTTATCCAGAAAAACAGTGGTGATCCATTAGTTAAAGATGCGCAGAGAGAAATCGAATCGTGTAAATTTGCCGTTGAGGAAATGCGTTTTCCACGTATGGTACAGGTTAAAAAGGTACCTGCTAACGTAAATGGATTGGGATCCAACTATGCCGCTGTTAAAGTCAACAACGAACTTTATTTTACTTCATCGCGCCCTGTTTTTGTGGGTAGTAAAAAAGATATGGTTAAAACTGATGCCGGAACAGAAGTTCAGGTGGCAACCAAAACCAATCCTTTTCTCAATAACATTTATTCGGCCAAGGGCGATTTAACTTCGGGCGAAGTTGCAGTTAAAAAACTGGATATTAATTTCCCTAAAGGTACAGAGGTTGCAGCCCCTGCTTTTACACCAGATGGTAATACTGTTTATTTTACCGTATGGAAGGATAAAGAAAAATATGCCATTTACAGTTCTAAGAAAGCTGGCGATAAATGGTCGGATCCGCAGCCGGTTGGTTTGCAGGTAAACAGTAAAGATTTTAACTCATCTCAGCCATTTATAACCAGCGATGGTAAATTCCTCCTTTTCTCATCTGATAGGACCGGAGGTTATGGCAAGTTCGATTTATGGTACTGCGCCATCCGTTCAGATGGTTCATTGGGCCAGGCGGTAAACTTTGGTGCAAGCATCAATACCGAAAATGATGAACGCGCACCATACTATAATACCCTAACCAAAAAATTACTGTTCAGTACCGATGGCAGAACAGGCTTCGGTGGACTTGATTTCTTCGAATCAGAAGGCGATCTGGTAAACTGGACTACCCCTAAAAACCTGGGTTATCCGTTCAACTCTTCAAAAGATGATGTTTATTTTACTGCAACTGATGAGAGGGGAACAAAAGGCTACATTAGCTCTGATCGCGAATCGTCATGCTGTTTAGAGATATTCGAAGTTAAAAAAGAATACTTTTCTATTGCAGGTCTTTTAACCGATTGTAAAACCAAATTGCCTTTGGCCGGTGCATCTGTTACGCTTAGCAATGCAGAAGGTTCACAAAAAGTAACAACTGGTAATGATGGTATTTACAGGTTCAAAATAGACTCGAAAAGACCGATCAAGTTGCTTTTTGCAAAAGATAACTACTTCGCGGTTACCAAAAACTATCCTTACGAAGAGTTGGCAAAGGCAGATACACTGATTTATAAAGATTACTGTTTAAGTCCTTTCAAACTGGGTATTCCTATCGCATTGGATAATGTGTACTACGAATTTAACAGTGCCGAGTTAACAGAACCATCTAAAAAGGTACTAGACTTCCTGATCCCGATTATGGAAGATAACCCTGAAATGGAAATCGAATTAGGTTCACACACCGATAACATTGGTACAGATGAGTATAACTTAGATCTATCAAACAGAAGGGCAAAATCTTGTACCGATTACCTGGAAAGTAAAGGAATTGCAGCCGCCAGAATGACTTCGAAAGGTTATGGCGAATCAATGCCTATTGCACCTAACGAAATTATCGTTAAACGCAAGAAAAAAGATAACCCTGAAGGAAGGGCCAAAAACAGAAGGACTGAATTTAAAGTAACCAAAAAATAAAATACAATTAACATCCCGGTAAAGCCATCTTCTTTTTTAGAAGGTGGCTTTTTTGTTTACATGTTGGTCGGGATTTGTAATCCCGATCTGGTGTATTTTCTCATGCCTCGGCTCATGTTTCATCCGCGCCGGTACGTGTCTCCATGTACCGAAAGTAATTTTTGTTCGGTCACTCAATCCCTCATCCCGGTACGTGTCTTCACGGACCGGAATTTAGTACATGTTCTCATGTACCCTCGCTCTGGTAGGTGTCTCCACGTACCAGAATTTAACTATAAACTTGTAAACTAAATTAATCTTTGTAATTTTCACCACGCCTCGGTTGGTGTCCTCACAGACCGAAACAAAATTTAAATACAATGAAGCTGAATATCCAACCAAGTGTAATTTTTAGAACACCTAAATTTTCATATCAATCCGAACTTTCCGATTGCTGGGAGGAATTAAAAGCAGCAATTTCAATCTCTTCGGCGACTTTTTACGAAACTATAAAAGAGGTAAGTGCGGTCGAATTAAAAGATCTGCCACCAAAGGTTTATTTTACCATCTGGAAATATTTTAACCGCGCAAAATTCCGCTCTACGCCTTATGGTACATTTGCCGGTTTTAGCCTGCTGAACGAAGGTGTTAAACCCTCAGAAAGCAAAATTGTAATTACTGAAGAGCAAAAAATAAGAGAACTGGTAGACTGGCCTTACAAAAACAACATCCGGTTCCCGTTATCCGATCTCCTTCAAAAAAACTGTATGCTGTTTAGCAACAGCAGCTACTATTTTACACCAAATAGCATCCGTTATATAGCCTGTGCCGACGGTATTTTTGAACTTGCAGAGCTTGATGAAAATGATCTCGTAAAACAGATCTTAAATGCATGTTTAAAACCTATTGCTATTCATAATCTTATTGCTGCATTAAACTTAAAGGATACGGAAGTAGATAACTTATTTGAGCTGCTGCAGGATATGCACGATCTTCAGCTCATTTTTACCGATTACGACCCCAATATTATCGGAAAAGATTATTTCGAAAGAATTGGGCTTATGGGCACAAAGGATCTGCCAAAATACCTGATTGCTCAAAGAACAGTACAAAGCGGTCATTTAAACGAACAAGTGCTTCAGTCTATACCCAATATGGTAAAAATGCTGCACACTATTTTACCCGTTAATAACCGCGAGGCCCTAAGCCGTTTTATAACCGGTTTTAAAAAGAAATTCGAAGAGCAGGAAATACCGCTTTTACTGGCACTCGATCCCGAAATGGGCATTGGTTACGATGAACTCGAACAGGCAGGCCATAATGATGATTTTATCTCAAAACTGAAAAGCAGGCCGGCCAGATCTGAAAATGCCAAAGGAAATATTAAACCCGTATTTAAGGATATCCTTTCTCCGCAAAGTTTCGAAAAAGGCAAACCTATATTGCTGAATAAACTTACAGTTAAGCCAACCGAAGATATAAAGCCATTGCCAAATTCCTTTAGCATGATTATGTCTGTAAGCGATGGACTTGTTTTTGCCGAACAGATAGGTGGCGTAACTTCAAATGCTTTAACCGGTAGGTTTACCATGGCTGACGAAGCGGTAGAGCATTATGCCAAAAGTATAGCCGAAGCCGAACAGACAGCCAATCCTGATGTGCTGTTTTTTGATGTAGCCTATATGGTCGAAACCAATGTAGATAATGTAAACCGCCGAAAGTTAATTTATGGGCGCCAGCTATCCATCTTAAATTTTGATACTTCTGAAGATCCGCTTACTTTAAATGATATCCAGCTTTCGGTTAAGGGAAACGAAGTTGTACTGCGGAGTAAACGTTTAAATAAACGTTTGGTGCCCCGATTGGCTTCAGCCTATAATTATTCGCGCTCTGATTTATCTGTATTCAGATTATTATGCGATTTACAGCACCAGGGATTACAGAACAGTCTTTCCTTAACGCTCGATACATTATTCCCTGATCTGGATTATTATCCACGTTTGCAGTACCAGAACATCGTGTTGAGCAACTGTAAATGGAAGATCAAAAAAGACGACCTTTTAGATAAGGACAAAAAAATTTTATCGGCTGGGTTATGCCGTGCCCATCTTGTTGAAATTGGTGTAGGCAATTATTTTAAAGCAGGTTTATCCGATCAAACCCTGTGTTTTGCCCTGCATAGCGATGATGATTTAAATGCGTTTCTTCAATACATGCAAAAACAGAGCTCATTATATATAGAAGAAGTAAAGATTCCAACTGATAGTCTGGTGATAGATGAAGAGGGGAAACCTTATTTTGCTCAGTTTATTTTAAGCATCAATCATCAGCAAAAAATATATGAAGTTTTATTGCCGGATGAGGCTCAGGTTCAGGTAACCCGGCATTTCCCACCGGGATCGGAATGGCTCTACTTCGAGATTTATTGTCATCAGCAACGGTCTGATCAGATTTTGGCCGAAGTAATTGCGCCTTTTCTGGAAAATTACCAGACTGATATAATATCGTGGTTTTTTATCCGCTATAATGAAAATGGAAACCACATCAGGCTTAGACTCCAGTTAAACAATAAATCCAGAACGCAGGCATTAACATCGGGTCTGATGGACGAATTAGCGCTGTTTTTAAACTCCGGATTGGTATCTGATATACAGATCAAAACCTATAAACGCGAACTCGAGCGTTATGGCCACGATATGATTGAAAATGTAGAGCAGCATTTTTCGGTAGATAGCGGCTATGTACTGTCGCTTTTCGAAACACAGCCAGATCATTTCGAAAAATACCAGCTGTGCGGTACCCTGGTATCAAAAATCATTAAAGCCGGGGTATTTGGTCAACAGGCTATGGTTAAAATCATCAGGTCTATTTCCGATTCCTTTAATCAGGAGCACCAGCTCGATGCAGCAGACTTTAAACAGCTCAATAACCAATACCAGCAGTTTAGAAATGCAGAATTTAATGTGCTTAATATAACCCAGGAACAACAATCTGAAGCATTTGCCAGTTCATTAATCAGTATTCTTCAACAGGAAAAACCAGAAAACCGCGTTAAACTGTTCAGCAACCTAATGCACATGCATATAAACAGGCTTTTTAACAGAGATCAGCGAACACACGAAATGGTGATGTACTACTTTTTGTTAAAAGATATGCAAAGGCAAAATGCCATGCAGGCTTAGCGGTTTAACCTCGCCATAGGATTAACAACAGTTACCTCTATTTCGGTTATATAACGGTTAAGCGGATCTTTAAAATACCTGAAAATGTATTCGCTGCCGTAAAAATTACTGAGTCGTTTGCCAATGTTTTCGATACCCACATGATGGCTTTCGGTCTGTTTGCCCTTATTATCATTAATCATGTTAACGGTTTTGATATTCAGCTTATCATTTTCGTAAGTAATATTAATCAGTGCGGGCTGTGTGGAATGCGAAACATTACCGTGCTTAAAGATGTTCTCTACTAAAGTTAATAAGATAAGAGGTGGGAACCTTAATCCGAATAAATCTCCGTTTACTTCCAGTTCCAGATTAATCGTGTTAGCCGTTCGGAGTTTATGGAGATTGATCAGGTGTTCAATCTGCTCAATTTCTTCGCTTAGAGGAACCATTTCCGATGCTTCAGGCCGTTTTAGGGCATAACGCATCATTTCAGCCAGATTCATAATTGCATCTGCTGCCATGGGTGCTTTTTTGCGGGCATCGTTATATATAAAGTTTAAGGTATTAAATAGAAAGTGCGGATTGATCTGACTACGCAGATAATTGTTCTGCGATTGTACCAGGTCACTCTCTAAAGCCTGCTTTTCGATCTGCGTAACCAGGTTTTGCCTTTCAAGTGTTTCTACTTTCTTTTGATCATGGAATGATTTAATGATATAAACATAACCTGTTGCAAAACCAATATAGTATAAAGAGCGGTAAGTACAGCCTAAAATAAAAACCATATCGAAAACGATTGGAGTAGGCGCTTTAATAAAGCCAATTGCCCTAAAAGATGCACTTAGTAAAAATGTAACCGAAGTGTACATCAAGCTGGCTACTAATATCAGTAATACAACCTTGATTATTTTTAGTGATACTGCTTTTTTACTTAATACCCTATTTAGAAAAAAAGAATAAATATAAAAAATGGAGATGTTAGTAAGATAAATTACGATGTAAACCCCCGGTTGTTTAAATGATTTAGAAAATAAACCAAGGATAAATACTTCATATATGATGTAAATTCCCCAGATAATGATGTGAAGTTTATATTTTTCGTAGAATGTTTTTAATTTTAAAAAAACTCATTTTTCTCTTTTAATCTATTAAAATTGGGGTTTTATCTCCCAAAAACAGGGGTTTTGTGTAAAAAAGTAGTTGCGTTGTGTTTTGTGTTGCACCTTTACAGAAATTAATAACAACAAATAATCACATTATAAAAAAATAATACCATGAAAGCACAACACACTACTAAACTTGCAAAAAAAACCGTTTTCGTTTATAAAAGCATTAAAGCTCAAAATAATTATGCTACCAATCCTATAACTGACCAAAGCCAAACTATCATCATGACGGCTACAGTTAGCGATATTTTTGCCATTTAATTACTACTGATTTCGGTTCGATTTCAATAAGCTGCTCTGTACATAGGCGAAGAAAGCATCCTTGTAACCTTCGCCAATCTGGATCATTTCATTATTCACCAAGCGGATAATATTTCCATCTACCTTTTTAATTGCCGATTTGGCAACAATGTTAGATTTGTTAACCCTTATAAAAGCATGGGTTTCTAAAGCTTTCTCAATTTCTTTGAGTGTAAGATAGGTAGTATGGGTTTCGGTTTTGGTTATAATCTGGATATAGTTCTGTAAGGCCTTAATATATAGTATTTCATCAATTGCGATGTTAGAAAAAGCATACTTGTGGTCGCCTTTAATGTAAAGCGCCGCAACCTGTTCGGCCTCTTTAGGAGCAGTAGCCTTAGCATTTAGAGCCTCTTTCTTTAAAATCCGGTCGATACCCAAAGCAAATTTTGCAAAGGAAATCGGTTTTAGTAAATACTGGTCTGATTGTACATCAAAGGCCTGTAGCGCATAATCAGGATGAGCAGTGGTAAAAATCAGGTATTTTGCTTTTTCCCTAATGTTTTTGGCTAATTCCAGGCCGTTTATACCCGGCATATCGATATCCATAAACAGTAAATCAATCTCATCGTCGATTTTTATTTCCGTAAGTGCCTGCACCGGGCTGGTAAAGGTCTTAAATATTGTTAGCCCCGGCATTTCTGCAATGTGGTCAGTTAGCACCTCAATTGCATGTTGCTCATCGTCTATAACAACGCATTTTAGATTCATGATTTTAAATAGGTTTGTTTTGATTTGAATGCAAGTTAAATAAAAATGAATTGATTTAGCAAATGGGCTAAAAAAATCTTCAACTCTGGGTTTATCTAAAAAACCTACTGGTTTCGTGTAAATTTCTACTGGGTTCGTGTAAAAAACTTATCCGGTAAACTTCTTTTTGTAATCTTTAAACTGTTTGCCAAAAACAAAACAATCAGGGAGTTAAATCCCCGATTAAATTAAAAAACATCTACCTGCCCAATATTGTGTAGCCTGTGGATAAAAAATATAAACAGGCCATACAAAACTGGGTTTAAAGATTGAACTGAAAATTTAAAAAGAAAAAATACCGAAAAGCAAGAAATATTTCCCCTACATCTATCTACCTCCAAAATGAAACACAACGAATACGAGTACTTACTTAACAAAATTTACTACAAGGGGATTCTTAAAAGCCAGGGAATCAACTCTGATATGTACCAGAGAATGCAGAACGAATACAGTAATCTGGATACTCCAGGGCTTGTAAACGGAAGACTAGATAGCGACTATGCATTCAGAAAATCTTTTTTGGTTGTTCGTAACTATGTTCAGCAAGCTATTAAAGACGGTTTAAAAAGTTTTCAGTTTAGCATGAAAGCGTCTGATATCAATAAATTGACCTATATGGTTGATATGTTGAACAGAAACTTTTTCGATAAACAAAGTTTAGATCAGATTATCATCACTGCAAATTCGGTATTTAACCAGTACAATTTAAAAAACTAAACCTAATAAGATATAACATGGAATTGAAAGACGAAATAGGGCAATTTGCCGTAAGAATCAAAAAAATGCTTCCACAGGTTCAATCTGAGGATTTAACAAGGAATGCCTTGGTAATGCCATTTATCCAGATCTTGGGATTCGACCCATCTGAGGTTCAATCTGAAGCTGTATTAGATTTTGGGGTTAAAAAAAGCAAAAAAGTGGATTATACCATTATGAAAGATGGTGAGCCAACTATTTTGGTAGAGTGTAAACACCATGATGATAATTTAGATATCCACGATTCGCGTTTATCTAAATATTTCCGCAAAACCAAAGCAAAATATGGTTTGTTAACCAATGGTTTAGTTTACCGTTTCTATACAGAGAAAATGGTAAGATCTAAGAAAAACCAAGAGCCTGCCTTCGAATTCAAAATTACCGATACCAAAGCAGCTACAATTGCAAAAATGATTGAAGAACATAAAGATTACTTCAAGGTAGATGCTAAAAATAATGCTTTAACAAGCTAAAATATAAATTTCGACCCTAAAGGTTCCTGAAATTCCAAAAAAGTCCTGGTTGCTAAACCGGGACTTTTTTTGTGTACTTATTATTGGTTAATCGCTCTCCACTCTCCGCTCTCCGCCCATCGCTCCACGCCCTCTGCCAAACAAAAAAAGGATGTCCAGATTTCTCCGAACATCCTTCAATAAGTTATTACTGTATTTGCTGATTAAATCAGTTCTACGCTTCTGCTTACAAAAGCTGTTAGTTCTGCTCCGGTTAACATGCCCTGGGCCAATAGCGCTAAATCTACCGCTTGTTTAGCCAGGGTACTTTGTTCGGCTTCATCTGATTTTAAGATCTTGCTGATCAACTTATGGTTTCCGTTAATGGCTACTTTATAGTTATCGGGCATCTGACCATAAAAATTCATTCCGCCGCCCATTGCAGCCATATCTTTCATACGGCGCATAAACTCGTCCATGGTAATGGTAACAGGCAGTTCTTCTGGATTTAAGGCCACAATTTCTACGTGCATACCTGGTTTGGTAATTGCTTTTTCGAAAATTGTGGTAACTTCTTTTACCTGGTCTTCACTTAATACATGTTCGTTTTGCTCGTCTTTTTCAATCAGCTTGTCGGCAACGCTCGAATCAACACGTTTAATAGATGTTTTTTCAAGCTTTTGCTCTAACTGATTGATGAAATGGTTGTCGATCGGCGAATCCAGTACCAGAACATCATAATCCTTTTTATTGGCCGATTGGATAAAAGCATCCTGTTTTGCGGCATCGTTGGTATATAGATAAACTACGGTACCGTTTTTATCGGTTTGTAAGGCAGATACCTTTTCTTTGTATTCAGGTAAGGTAAAAAGTTCGTTTTTAGTGTTTCCAACCAAAGCAAAATCTTTCGCTTTATCATAAAACTTCTCTTCGCTGATCATACCGTATTTTACAAATAAACCAATGTCTTTCCATTTGTCCTCGTAAGCTTTACGGTCTTTGGCAAACAATTCTGCTAATTTATCGGCAACTTTTTTGGTAATGTAGTTATTGATCTTTTTAACATTGCTATCAGCCTGTAAGAAACTACGCGATACGTTTAAAGGAATATCAGGCGAATCGATTACCCCGTGCAATAACATCAAAAATTCAGGCACAATATCTTTAACCTCATCGGTAATAAAAACCTGGCGTGAATAAAGCTTGATTTTGTTGCGTTGCATTTCGAAATCGTTTTTCAACTTCGGGAAGTACAGTACACCGGTTAAATTGAACGGATAATCAACATTTAGGTGGATCCAGAACAATGGTTCTTCGCTAAATGGATATAATTCGCGGTAAAAACTTAAATAATCCTCATCTGACAAATCTGCAGGAGCTTTTGTCCAGATCGGGTTAGTGGTATTGATGATGTTATCAACTTCAACATCGTTATATTTTGCCTTACCTTCTTCGTCAACACCGTCTTCAACAGATTCGGTTTTGGTACCGAATTTAATCGGAACAGGTAAGAATTTAGCATATTTATCAAGGATGCCCTGAAGTTTGCTTTCTTCCAAAAACTCTTCCGAATCTTTGTTTACATGAAGAATGATATCGGTACCGCGGGTAGTCCTTGTACCTTCGGTAATTTCGAATTCAGTACTACCATCGCAAACCCAACGGGCAGGTTCAGCGCCATCCTGATATGATAATGTCTGGATTTCAACCAGATCAGCTACCATAAAGGCCGAATAGAAACCTAAACCAAATTTACCTATGATTTCGTTGGCATCTTTAGCATCTTTAAATTTCTCAACAAACTCGCTCGCGCCAGAAAATGCAACCTGGTTAATGTATTTTTTGATTTCTTCGGCAGTCATACCCAAACCATTATCGCTGATGGTAATGGTTTTTGCGTCTTTATCAACAGCAACCTGCACCAATGGTGTACCTACTTCGCCGTTAAACTGACCTAATGAACCTAGTCTTTTGATTTTTTGAACCGCATCTACTGCGTTTGAAACCAATTCACGAAGAAAAATTTCGTTATCAGAATATAAAAACTTCTTAATTATCGGGAAAATGTTCTCAGTGTGTATCGAGATATTTCCTTTTTCCTGTATGCTCATACGTAAATAAATTGTTTAAATCTATGTCGTGCATATCAAGGCCTGTTCCAAAAACATTTATTTGCCAAAATGACAGTAGAAAGCAGGTAAGATGGAAAATGGATGATGGAAAATGTTGAAATCTATTTGATGAAATATTGGTTAAATGCTATTTACTTTTATTAATCAGAATATATTTTTCACCTGTAGCTGTATAACTTAGGTCTCCATTATCTTTCATCCGCTCTAAATAAAGATTTTTACCTTCAATTTTGAAAGAATAAACATCACCATCTATACAACCATTATTGGTGGTTTGCTCGCAAAAATAGATTGCATCGAAATCAACACCCTCAACAAAATCAGATACCATATCATAATGGGTAAAATTCTTAAAATTCACCTTACCCTTATCTGAAAAGGTGATAAGCTCTCCTGAGTTTTGTAAAGAGTAAGTGCCCGTGGTTAATGTGTTTCTTAAAAGTTCATCGAAATCGCATTTCATCTTTTCATATAGTTCCCTTTTATTGGTTCTTGTTGAATGTATTTCGAGGAGATTGGGCGAAATGTAATTCAGTTCGAAAGGAACTTCAAAAGACTGATATTCCTTAAGCCGTAGTGGATCACTTGCGAATTTATTCTTTTTTTTATCGAACTTTAAAAAAGCACGATAACCACCTTCATGATCCGAGAGGCCGTAAAGGGTAGCCGTATCGCCAACTAGTTCTTCTTTTAATAACTGGGCAACTAATACTGTTGTTTTATAATTATGGCTACCAAATATGGATTTGGTTTTCCGGATGTTATCGATATATTCTTTCGATATCCAATCGCCATGTAGCTGATCGGCTATTTCTGTTATCGATTGACCTGAAGTATCGTTTTTACTTAATTTTTGTTGATTTGTTTTATCTTCTGTAGGCCGGCAGCCGAAGAATAATAATGCAATAATTAAAATATTAGATAAGGCTTTCATTTGAGCGTTGGGATGATTGTTGGTTTTTAAAGTAAATTAAGAGAAAAAATCGAGACATTTACGTTGTAATTTGTGTTCCCACAAACCATCAATGAATCTCACGCGAATAATTTCTTATCCTTCATCGCTATAGGCCAGTTCGATATCGATAAACTGGATAATCAGCGAGCAAACGTTGCCTTCAATATCAAAGCCATAATAAACAGGGTAGGTGCCATCACCGAAACCGCTCTGAAAAAACGGGATATGGTAATCTGTACCCGGAATTTTCCAGTTGATCCAATCTCCCGCTTCGCGTTGATAAATTGGATTTTCGGCGTAGTTAGCGGCAAATAGTACAGCGAAATAATCATCATACAGGTTTTTGCCCGGATTTTCGCTATGGAACTTATCCTGAAAAGTACAGAAGTGTTTTAACGTTTCCTTATCCAGCACACAGCCTAAACCTGCATCTACATTAAATCCGAAAAATTCGCCTTCGTTAAAATCAACAAGATCTTCTGTACCAATCAGTGCTTCTTCAAACCTAACGGCATCATAAGCTGTAAACTGTACTTTAACCGCGGCATAGCGGGCGCAATCTTCATCATCGGGCACCACAACAGCCGCAGTAACCGGAAACTCACCCGTAGGCACTTTAATGATATATGGCTCGGCATCCTTACGGATATAAACCAGCGGATCGCGCACCAGAATTTCTCCTGTTGGGATAGAAACGCTGCCCAGTTCGAGATGGTCGATCTCTTTGCCCCCAACCTCGGTTTCTTCGAAATAATCGTTAAGGTTGTTCGGACAGGCCAATAAATTACGTTTTTCGTTCCAGGTTTTTAACCATGTTTCGCTTGGTAGCATAATGTTTATTTTAAAGGTAGATAAGGTATAAAAATAAAAAAGCCAGAGAGATTTGGGGTCTTTCCGGCTAAATATTTTTGATCGTAGGAATTAATTTAAGTGGAAACTTGGTTTGTCCTCTTCCAGCGATAGGATTTTTGAAATCTTTTTAAGCAGCACATCCATCTGGAAAGGCTTTGAAAGGAAATCGTCCTGGCCATAATTCAGGGTTGTAAAATCTTTCGGATCGTATAAACCCGAGATCAGTAAAATCGGAATTTTAGAGGTACTTTCGATCGATTTTAACTGCTCGCATAACACGCGCCCATCAATATGGCCAAGAGAAATATCAAGTAAAATCAGATCCGGGCCAAAACTTTCAATCCTGTTGAAAATTTCCTCACCATCACTAAGTGCCGAGACCTTAAAGCCCCCAATTTCCAATATCAATTGTATGGTTTCTAAAACCTCAATATCATCATCTACAACCAGTATTCTCTTCATATACATTAGCAATTTAATATGCTATAAAAATATAACAATAGTTATGTTGTTATGTTTACAATCTTAAGAATATTTTAACAATAAATTTATAAGCAGAGCAAAATAGATTTAACTGGCCTGTTGTACAATGCCTTCTTTCTGTAAAATGAAACTGAAAAGTTCCTCAATGGGTTTCTGAAGTATTTTTCCCGGCTCAATTCCGTTTTCGATAAGCACAGACACAAGCGAATCCTGATAATAGTATGCAATAGAACCTACAAAATGGCATGGTACGCTTTTATGTTTCGGATAATCTTTAATATTGGTATCAACAAATTCCTGGAAACCTGTTCGGAGGATATCCTGGATAAAAGGATGATCTTTATGGTTGGCCATAAAACGGCTGAAACCTGCTAAATAAATATTTGGGAAAGGTTTTTGGTAAACGTTTGTGATGATCTGCTCCTTTTCTGATGGAAAAGCTTTTTTGAACTCTGCTGCTAAATTAGCCGGCATTTTATTGTACAGATAGCTTAAAAGTACTTTTTTACCAAAGAAAGTGCCCGAACCTTCATCACCCAGTACATAACCCAGGCCATGGTGACCATCGTGGATTTTTTTGCCATCAAAATAACAGATGTTCGAGCCCGTGCCCAAAATACAGTTTAAACCTTCTGCGTTTCCACAGGTGGCATATACCGAACCTAAAAGATCGTGATCTACCGAGATAAAAGCATTTTCAAAAATGGCTGACAAGCCATTCGAAACCACCTCATGTTTATCGGGTGAGGAGCAACCGGCCCCAAAAAAGTAAATTTCCCTAACATCATTGGCATATTGTATCAGGGATTCATTTTTGGTGATCAGTTTCGTAATTTCCTGCTCACTTAAGAAATAAGGGTTTATCCCCGGTGTGCTAAATTTAATGGTTTCGCCATTGTGATAACCCATCCAATCGGTTTTCGATGAGCCACTATCTGCAACAAGTATCATGGATTAAATATAAAAATTAATTGGAGAATTTTATACTTGAAATAATTTCGTTACCAATATTAAATCGTTTTAGTGCTGAATTGGAGAAGATTAAAATCGGATAAATTTAAATTATATTCCACCACAAAGGCACGAAGACACAAAGGGAGTTTTTTGTGAACCATGCTAACCAATGGCCAATAAACCCATAGCTTATCGACTATGAACCATCAAACCATGAACCACCAAACCATAAACCAATAAACTATTTCATATCTATATTCCCACTAATCGCTTTTAAGTTGGTTTCGGCTATTTTGGCCTGGTATTGCATTTCGATAAAACGGTTCTGTGCATCAATGGCATTGCGTTGTGCTTCCCTCAGTTCTAAAGGAGCGATACTGCCCAAGCGGTATTTAGCTAAAGTAATATCGAGGTTCTCCTTTGCAATATCTACGTTCCGTTGTTCCAATTTGATCAGGTCGAGGTAGGTGCTATAATTTTGATAGGCGGTAAGCAACTGTGAATTTACATCGAGCTTGGTTTTATTCAAAGTAAGGGCCGAATTATCGATTTCGATTTTTGCATTCCTTTCCTGCTGGCGTTGTAAAAAGCCATTAAATAAATTGATACTCGCTGTTACACCATAGGTAAAACCATTAGCCGCATATTTCTGGTTAAAACCAGTAGGGCTGGTGCTGTTTGCCCTGCTGTAGCCCGAATTTAGGCTTACAGCCGGATACCTTGCTCCACGGATTGATTTTAAGTTTAAGGCTGCAATGCGCTGGTTGATAAAAGCATTCTGCACATTCGGATTCTGCTGTTCAGCCAGTTCGGCCATTTTACTGAATAGAATACCTTTATCCACATCAATGCTGTTATCTACCGAAAAAGTAGTGCCGTTATCCCTCACCATCAATTGGTTTAAACGCACCTTTGCTACTTGTAAGGCATTTTTGGTCTGCAGGTAATTTGAGGTATCGGTATTATAATCAACCTGTGCGGTAAGTACATCCAGTTTTGAGCCACGGCCAAGCTGCAATTTGGTTTTGGCAATATTGGTACGCAGAATAGAAACATCCATAGCACTATCAGCCGCGATAAGCAGTTGTTGCTGTCTAACCACATCATAATAAGCTGTAATTACATCTGCTACGGTAGTTAAAATGGTTAAGCGGGAGTTAAGTTCGCCCTGTTTTTGCAACTCTTTTAAACGGTCGTAATTGGCAAACATGCTAAAACCATCAAAAATGGTCCAGTTTAAATCTGCACCGTAACTGTTGTTGGTACTTTTAGCACCGGTAATTACCCTATCTGGGCCGGTTGCAGGGGTTTGCCTGGTGTTTTGAACACTTGCGCCGTTGGTATAACTTCCGGTTAAATTGGGTAACATACCCGCATTACCGATATTGGCATTGTTTTTTGCAATGTTAATCTGGTTTTTGCTGATTTTAATATCATAGTTATTCTGCAAAGCAATGGTAACAGCCTCTTGCAGGCTTAGTTTTTCCTGAGCAAAGCCTGAAAACGATAAGCTTACCAATAGGATCAATATTTTTAAATTCTTGCTCATCTTATTCTTCTGTATGTAAAGCTTCCTGTTCAAAACGATGGGCTTCTTTTAATTCTTTATTCGGTTTGTATGGTTTTGCCCAGTAAGAGTAAATGGCCGGAATTACAAACAGGGTTAAAACCAATGAGAACAATGTCCCCCCAACAATTACGGTTCCCATACTCATCCTACTTTTTGCCGCAGCACCTAAAGCCAGTGCAATAGGTAAGGCACCAATGGCAATGGCCAAACTGGTCATTAAAATGGGGCGCAAACGCGAAACGGCAGCCTCGCGGATAGCTTCGGGAATGGCGATGCCTTTTTCTTTCAGCTGGTTGGCAAATTCAACGATCAAGATACCATTTTTGGTTACCAGACCAATCAACATAATGGTACCGATCTGGCTGAAGATATTCCAGCTCTGACCACATAACCACAGCGATAAAAATGCACCGGCAACAGCCATTGGTACGGTTAAAATAATGATAATCGGATCTTTAAAACTCTCGAACTGCGCCGAAAGGATTAAATAAACGAGTAGGAGGGCCAAACCGAATGCAAAAAAGGTATTAGACGAACTTTCTTTAAAATCCCGCGATTCACCACTTAAATCGGTTGAAAACGTTTCGTCCAATACTTTTTTAGAAATGGCATCCATGGCATCGATACCTTCGCCGATACTTTTACCCGGTGCTAAACCGGCAGAAACGGTTGCGGCAATAAAACGGTTGTTCCGGTATAACTGTGGCGGACTGCTTTCTTCTTTTGCAGTAACCACGTTATCCAACTGGATGAGTTCGCCCTTATCGTTACGTACATAAACCGAACTTAAATCCAACGGATCTTTTCTGTCGCCACGATCGAACTGACCGATTACCTGGTACTGTTTTCCGTTCATAAAGAAATAAGAGAACCTTTGTCCGCTTAAACCAAGATTTAAGGTTTGTGCGATGGCCGAAATTGAAACGCCTAAATTTTTCGCTTTATCACGGTCGATGGTCAGGTTAATTTCGGGTTTGTTAAATTTCAGGTTTACATCCGAAACGGTAAAAGTAGGGTCTTTTGATACCGCATCCATAAACAAAGGAATTTTCTCCCTAAGCTTTTCAAAGTTCTGCGCCTGGATGATATAACTGATTGGTAAACCACCACGGCGTCCCACCGAAATGGTAGGTTGCTGGTTAACGATGGTTTTACCTTCGGTATATTTTTTTGTAATCTTGGTAAGCATATCGGCAATATCCTTTTGTGAACGTTCGCGTTCTTCAGGATCTGTTAAACCCATCCTTACAAAACCAGAGTTTACAGAGCCCGATCCACCAAAACCAGGTGAGGTAATGGTAATGTTTACATTCTTTTCCGGAACAGAATCGATTACCAGCTGGTTCAGTTTCATGATAAACTGATCGGTATAGGTAAAAGATGCACCCTCTGGCGTAGTTACGTTGATGTTGATTGCACTTCTATCGTCGTATGGGGCCGTTTCTTTCGGTAATACTTTCCAGAATAAGAAAATTAAACCCATACACACCAGAATAATCGGAATGGAAAGCCATCTTTTATCTAAAAATTTATTCAGGTTCGATTCGTACGCATCATTCAGTTTTACAAAGTAAGGCTCTGTCCAATTGTAAAACCTCGAAGGTTTGTGCCCGCCTTTTTTCATCAGATAGGCATTCAACATTGGCGTTAAGGTTAGCGATACAAATGCCGATACCAGCACGGCAGCGCCGATTACCACCCCAAACTCCCTAAATAGGCGGCCCACAAAGCCCTGTAAGAAAATTACCGGTAAAAACACCGCAGCAAGGGTAATGGAGATGGAAATTACCGCAAAAAAGATTTCGTTGGATCCTTTTATAGCGGCTTCAAATGGCGACATGCCTTCCTCCACCTTTTTAAAGATATTTTCGGTTACCACAATACCATCATCCACCACCAAACCGGTAGCCAGTACAATGGCCAGTAAACTCAATACGTTTATCGAGAAACCAAAGGCGTACATGATAAAGAAGGTAAAGATCAACGATACCGGAATATCAATTAACGGCCTGAAAGCGATGGCCCAATCCCTAAAGAAAAGGTAAATGATCAGAATTACCAATACCAGCGATAAACCAATGGTTTCGGCCACCTCGGTTACCGAACGTTTAATGAAAAGGGTATTATCCAGAGCTACCTTTAGCTTAATATCTTGTGGAATATCAGCTTTTAACTTATCGAAACGTTTGTAAAATTCTTTACTGATGTCGAGGTAATTGGCCCCGGGCTGTGGAATAATGGCAATGGCTACCATCGGCTTGCCCGATTCGCGTAAAATGGTTTCCTCATTTTCAGGACCCAATACGGCATAGCCAACATCTTTTAATTTAACCACCTGGTTGCTATCTGACTTTAGAATTAAGTTGTTAAACTCATTTTCGTCGGTCAGTTTTCCTAAGGTTTTTACGGTTAACTCTGTGGTTGCCCCGGTAATTTTTCCTGAAGGAAGCTCTACGTTTTCGTTATCTAAAGCGGTAACAATGTCCTGCGAGGTTAAACCATAAGCACTCAGTTTATTCGGATCCATCCAAATACGCATGGCATATTTCCGTTGTCCCTGAATCTGAACGCTACTTACACCCGGAATAGTTTGGATACGGTCGGCAATTACGTTTTCGGCATAATCACTTAAAGCAAGGGTATTCCGTTTATCACTCTGTATCGTCATCGATAAAATCGGATCAGAGTTGGCATCGGCCTTACTTACCACCGGTAAACCGTCGATATCTTTCGGTAATGTACGTGCGGCCTGCGATACCTTATCACGTACATCATTCGCTGCTTCTTCAATATTTTTATCGAGGTTAAACTCGATGGTGATGTTACTGGTACCCTGGTTACTGGATGAAGAAATATTCCTGATCCCATCAATGGCATTGATCGATTTCTCCAAAGGTTCGGTAATCTGCGATTCGATGATATCCGAGTTGGCACCCGGATATGATGTTCTTACCGAAACCACCGTTGGATCAATTGACGGGTACTCGCGTACCCCCAGAAAGGTATAACCGATTATCCCGAAAAGGACAATCAATAAGTTCATCACAATGGCCAGAACCGGCCTCTTTATACTCGTGGTTGAGATACTCATAATTATTCTTTAACCAAATGAACTTTTACAGGAGCATCTTTCTTTAAAGCCATCGATCCGGTTGTTAAAACCGTGTCGCCAACTTTTAATCCCGAGGTAATTACAATGTTTTCATCCGTGCGTGTTCCGGCTTCAACTTTCACCTCCTGTGCTTTCCCATCTTTCTGGATGTAAACGATTTTACCTTTTAAAACCGGAACAACCGCTTCGTTAGGGATCAGAATCGCATTTTGAAGGGTTTTTAAGGCCAGTTTAATTTTGGCAAACGAACCTGGTAGCAGTGCATTATCGGCATTTGGAGCCAAAGCCCTGATCTGTAAAGTACGTGTTGTGGCATTAATGCCCGGCTCTATGGCGTAAACTTTTCCTTTGTTCTGTTTCGAAGAACCATCGGTGGTAAAGGTAATTTCAGAGTTCATTTTAATCTGTCCGGCATATTTCTCCGGAACGGAAAAGGTAATTTTAACCGGATTGGTGCTTACCAGGTTGGCAATAACTGTTGTTGGTGTTAAATAAGTTCCTGCCGAAATGCTCCGTAAACCTACACGGCCGCTAAAAGGAGCACGGATAGTGGTTTTGGCCAGTTGCGCCCTGATTAATTGGGCCTGTGCCTGCAACGATCTTAAGTCGGCTAATGATGTATCGTATTCTTCCTGACTGATAGCGCCTTTGGCCAAAAGCTGTTTTGCACGGTTTTCGTTTGTAGCCGAAAGTTTTTGTTTCGTTAATGCATCCTGCAATTGCGCCTGGATATCCCTGTCGTTTACTTTTACCAGCACACTTCCTTTGGTTACGGTTGTACCTTCCTGGAAAAAAATGCCGGTTACCAAACCCGAAACTTCGCTTTTAAGTACTACAGATTCGTTGGCATCAATAGCGCCGGTAACTTCGAGGTCGTTGTCAAATGATGTTGTTTTTACCACAATCCCATCAACAACCAATGGTGCCGATTTGCCATCTTTACCTCCTGATTTCCCTTTTCCTGACCCGGCAGATGCCCCGCCTTTACCCTCGAGCTTTTTGTTAGCGTTAATTCTGTAATAGACTAAATAAGCCAGACCTATGGCTAAAACAGCATAGATAATATACCTTTTCTTCATGTTTAAATTTGTGTCGTGCGTATTCCAGACATTAAAATCACATTAATGACATAGAATTAGAGCGTAAAAATATTCAAATAGTTTAGTCCTAAATTTGTTGTATTAAGGATGTTACCGATTTTAGTCCGAAGTCCGCAGTCCGAAGTCCACAGTCTAGGCGCAAAATCGTTAGTCCCAATGAACCATTATCCCTCGAAAATCAACAAATTGACGCTTGGTGCCACTTGGATGTTTAAGTTCCATCCGCTTTCCACCAATCGCCAAACGCTGAACGCAAGGCAGAGAGAAACAACTATTTTACACCACATTTAGCTATTTTGTTCCAAAACATCATCAATAAATATAAATTTGTGGCAAAACACAGTGAATATGTTTAATAAAAAATCAATTTTAAGTTTAGTTTTACTACTAACGTGTATTATGGCAGCGAAGGCGCAGGTAAAAATAGGCTTTGAGGTTTCTTTTAAAGAACCACAGGCGCATTATGCCGAAGTGCAGATGAATATTTCTGGCTTGGCAAAAGATTATGTAGATGTAAAAATGCCGGTATGGACGCCCGGTTCATATCTGGTGCGCGAATTTGAAAAAAGTGTAGAAGAGTTTAAAGCTACAGCAGCAGGAAAAGCGGTTAAAGTAGAAAAAGTAAGAAAAAATACCTGGAGGATTTTCTCGGTAAAAGCCGCAAATATCCAGATCAATTACCGAGTTTATGCATTCGAAATTTCGGTGCGTACACCATTTATCGACGAATCGCATGCTTTCTTATCACCAACAGGCATTTTTATGCATCCTGATGGCATGATCAAATCGCCTAGTACGGTAAAAATTATTCCATTTAATACCTGGAGCAAAGTATCAACTGGTTTAGCGCCGGTTGCCGGAGCGCAGTTTACCTATAAAGCAACCGATTTCGACATTCTTTACGATAGCCCGATCGAAGTGGGTAACCAGGATGTTTTCGATTTTATGGCTGCGGGTGTTCATCACGAAGTAGCCATGTATGGCGGTGGTAACTACGATAAGGAAAAACTTAAGGTAGATATGGCCAAAATTGTAGAGAAGGAAACCGAAGTTTATGGCGAGAACCCTAATAAACACTATGTTTTTATTGTACACAACTTTTTAAAAGGTGGTGGCGGTTTAGAGCATTTAAACTCTACTACTTTGGGTGCAAGCAGAAATGCATACAATACGGACGAAGGTTATAAAGGCTTTTTAAGTTTGGTTGCACACGAATATCACCACCTTTGGAATGTTAAACGTTTGCGTCCGGTGGCGTTAGGACCATTCGACTACGATAATGAGAATTACACCACCAACCTTTGGGTAGCAGAAGGATTTACCTCATATTACGAGAACAAATACATCCACAGGGCCGGTTTTACAGATGTAAATGAGTTTTTGAAAGATCTTGCTGGTGGTGTGGGTACGGTTTTAAATACCCCAGGTGCCAAATACCAATCGGCAGCTTCATCAAGCTACGATGCGTGGATTATCGGCTATCGCCCTAATGAGAACTCAAAAAATAATTCTATCTCTTACTATAATAAGGGAGAGGTAATTGGTATTTTAATGGATCTCGAAATCATTAATGCTACAAAAGGTGCCAAAAGTTTAGATGATGTAATGAAAGCCATGTATCTGCAGTGCAAAACATTAAAACGTGGTTATACCGATGCCGAGTTTAAAGCAATGGTAGAAAAGATATCGGGTATCAGTTTTACCAATTTCTGGGCAAAATATGTTAACGGGGTAGATGATGTTGAATACGTAAAATACTTTGCTTATGCTGGTGTAGATGTTGCTACAGAAAATGCAACACCAGGCAAACCGGTTACAGGTGCATCAGGACAGTTAACCAACGATGGTTTGGCAATTACGGCTACCGTAAGAAACTCTGCCGCCTGGACCAGTGGATTAAACGTGAACGATATTGTGCTGAGTTTAGATGATACCTCATTGAGCGATGCATTAGCAACCGTGAGGTTAAAAAGTCCGATGATTTCTTTGGATGCAATCCCTTTGGTTGGTAAAAAGAATATTGGTGATGTATTGAAATTAAAAGTTAAACGCGATGGACTTGAAAAAGAAATCTCTTTAACCTTAAAAGAAAATCCTAACGTACGCTTAAAAGCAACGGTTAACGAAAATGCAACACCGTTACAGAAAGCTGTGTTAAAAAAATGGACAGGGGTTTAGTCTTCAGTCCTTAGTCTGAAGTCCTGAGTCTCGAGTCTATAGTTCAGATATAAAAAAATCCCGTGAGATGAATTTCTCACGGGATTTTTTATGTTTACGCTTTTCGTTCAGCGCCAAACGCTATGCCCTCAGCGCTAAACCCTTCGCTAGAAGGTGTATCTAAATCCTAAACCAAATCTTCCTGGCAAGCTACCGCTGTTGTTATCACCAATATAGATTCTTGGTCTCCAGTCTAATGCCAATGCCAATGGTGCACCGTCAAATTTATAATCCAAACCAGCCATTGGTACTAAATAGAAAGCTGAATTTCCGTTTCCAAGACCAACAGATGGACCACCACCAACAAACCAATCAAGACCTTTTGCTCCTGGGATGGCCGAGTTGTACTGAAGGAAAGCCTGTAAAAACGTAGCACTTCCACCAAAAAGAACCTCACCCTGTAAAGCAGCATTTCTGCTGAAGTGATGTCTGATCGATGGACCAACCAATGTAGCACCATCACCAAAATCAATACCTAAACCTAGTCCGGTTTTATAGTTTTGAGCTTTAACGTTCGTGGTACTGAAGGCAAATAATGCAATGCATCCTAAAATTGTAAATAACTTTTTCATAATTTAAATGTTTTTGTAAAATAATTACCTGCCTAACAACTTTAGTGCCGATTATGTTTTTTGAGTCAAAATCTAAAATGATAAAAACAATGCTTGCATAGTAATTTTGTAATCGCTAAGTTTATTTAAATATTTTTTTAGTCGACGTAAATACAGCTGTTTCTTAATTGCAGGGTATTATTTTTATTAAAAAGGCATATAGGTATCAATCTTTGAGATTGAATTTTTAACTTAACCAAATATTATACGATTCAATATGGCGGCAGAAATTAAACGGGTTTTTGATCTTTTGAAATACAGCCTCGAAAATCCAGCGCAGGAATTCATCAGCGGGAAAATCAACGGAAAATGGATAAATTATAGTACAGCCGATTTTTGTGCTACCGTTGATCACCTGAGTCGTGGCTTGATCAAACAAGGTATTGCCAAAGGCGGTAGGGTAGCGGTAATGTCGCACAATAGGCCCGAATGGAACATTGCGGATTTTGCGGCAAACCAGATCGGCGCTTACCAGATTCCATTATATCCAACCCTTGCCGAACACGATATCGAATTTATATTAAAGGATGCTGATATTTCGATCATTTTTGTGGCCGATGAAGAGTTGTATAAAAAAATAAAACCCTGTGCCGAAGCCATAAATCCAGGCATTAAAATTTATAGTTTTAACGAAATTTCCGAAACCGAAAATTGGAGCGTGCTCATAGAAGCAGGTAAAGCCAGTACAGATATTGATCTGGAAGAATACCGCTCAAAAGTAGCTCCCGAAGATATTTTAACCTTAATCTACACTTCCGGAACTACAGGTACGCCAAAAGGGGTAATGTTGACACATGATAATTTAGTGGCAAACTTTGTAAATTCTGCAGTGGTAATGCCCGAAGGTGTTAAAAAAGGCCTGAGCTTTTTGCCCCTGTCGCATATTTTCGAACGGATGATCATTTATCTTTATCTGTTCAACTATACCGCTATATACTATGCTGAAAGTATGGATACCATTGTGGCCGATATCCAGCATGTAAAACCAAATGCATTTTCTACCGTTCCACGCCTGCTCGAAAAAGTGTACGATAAGATTATGGAAAAGGGTAAAGCATTAACAGGTGTTAAAAGGGGGATTTTCTTTTGGTCGGTAGCTTTGGCCGAAAAATATAGCGTAAATGCAGGTGGCTGGTATAATTTTAAGCTTGGCATTGCTCGTAAACTGGTTTTTAAAAAATGGCAGGAAGCACTTGGCGGTGAGATTGTAGTGATTGTTTCGGGCGGAGCAGCATTAAACCCACGCCTGGCCAGGATTTTCTGGGCGGCAGGTATGCCTGTTTTCGAAGGTTACGGCTTAACCGAAACTTCGCCTGTAATTACCGTTAACCATTTTGGCGGAACGATGTTCGGAACAGTTGGTGAGGTAATTAAAGGAGTTGAAGTTAAAATTGCTGAAGACGGCGAAGTATTAACCCGCGGGCACCAGGTAATGAAAGGTTATTACAACCGACCTGATTTAACCGAAGAAGCGGTTGATAAAGATGGCTGGTTCCATACCGGCGATATCGGCGAATTGGTAGATGGCCGTTTTTTAAAAATTACCGACCGTAAAAAGGAAATGTTTAAAACAGCCGGGGGCAAATACGTGGCTCCGCAGATGTTGGAGAACAAATATAAAGAATCGATTTTTATTGAGCAGATTATGGTATTGGGCGAAAACAGAAAATTCCCTTCTGCTTTGATCGTTCCAAATTTCGAAACCCTAAAAACCTGGGCAGGCAGAAAAGGCATAACCTTTACCAGCAACGAGGAAATCATTAAAAACGAACAGGTGCTTGCTAAGTATAACGAAGTTATCGAAGCGGCAAATGTGGGCTTTGGTAAATGGGAGCAGGTGAAAAGATTTGCTTTATTACCAAAAGAATGGAGTATTGATGGAGGAGAATTTACCCCAAAATTAAGCTTAAAAAGAAAAGTAATTACCGAGAAGAATAGTGAGGTAATCGAAAAAATATACAAGGATGCAGAAAACTATAAAGCCCCTCATTAATTTAAAAAAAACGTTAGCTTCCCTAACTGTGGTGGTTTTGTTGGCCGGTTGCGTAACCGGACAACTGGGAAAAAACAACAGCGGTGAGTACAAAAACGGAATGGTGGTTTCGGCCCATCCCGAAGCATCGCAGGTTGGGGTAGATATTTTAAAAAAAGGCGGTAATGCCGTTGATGCAGCGGTTGCCGTGCAGTTTGCCCTTGCTGTGGTTTACCCTAATGCAGGCAATATTGGGGGCGGTGGTTTTATGGTTTACCGCGGTGCTAATGGCGAAATCAATGCTTTGGATTTTAGGGAAAAAGCTGCTGCATCGGCAAGCAGGGATATGTACCTCGATGCAGCCGGAAACCCGATTGTTGATAAAAGCCTTTACGGGCATTTAGCCGCCGGCGTACCCGGTTCGGTTGATGGTATGGTAGAGGCACATAAAAAGTATGGAAAACTTTCGTGGGCAGAGGTAATACAGCCTGCGATAGATCTGGCACAACGCGGTTTTAAAATCACCAAACGCCAGGCAGGCGAACTGAACAGCCTGCACCGTAAATTTATGGATTTTAATCCCGGCGGAACGGCTTTTGTTAATTTAGAAAGCACCTGGCAGGAAAATGATATACTTGTTCAGAAAGAGCTGGCCAATACACTGAAATTGATCCAGGAGAAAGGCAGGGCCGGTTTTTATGAAGGAGCTGTTGCCGATTCGCTCGTGGCAGAGATGCAGCGTGGCAAGGGCCTGATCACAAAAGAAGATTTAAAAAATTACCATTCGGCCTGGCGTAAACCCATAACCGGCAATTACAGAGGCTATAAAATTATTACCATGCCACCAACTTCGAGCGGTGGTATTGCTTTGATTCAACTATTGCAAAGTGTAGAAAAATTTCCCCTAAAAAAATGGGGACATAATGCCGATTCTACCGTTCAGGTAATTGTTGAGGCCGAAAGAAGGGTATATGCCGATCGTGCCACGCATCTGGGCGACCCCGATTTTTATGCGGTACCACAACAACAGCTTTTAAATGCCGATTATAACAAAAGCCGTATGGCAAACTTTAACTGGGCAGCAGCTACGCCAAGCAGCGAGGTACTGGCAGG
>NZ_DJDT01000366.1 GCF_002432345.1 Pedobacter sp. UBA5917 | reverse complement strand
TCTCGAGATAGATCTCTCCATTACGCTGCGCTTCAGTCGAGATGACGGCTTTTTTTATTTAGCAAAAAATAAACGTAATTTTATAATCATAAAAAATCAAAACAATTTCAGTGTAAAAAGATTTAATGAAAATGCATTTTCCCTCAAATAAACCATTAATACCATCATATTTACGTTCATGAACTATAAACAATTGCAGGAAGATGTAAAAGCGCATGTTGGCGAATACTTCCATACCCATAACGATCCGCGGTTGGTTTATCATAATTTCGAGCATACCCAGGAGGTTGTAAATGCGGCACAGCAGATTGCCAACCATTACCAGCTTAACGAGCAGGATTTTTTCACGGTAACCGTTGCCGCCTATTTTCATGATACCGGTTATTTCGAAGATGCACTGAACCACGAGGCAAAAGGTGCAGAACTGGCCGACGAATTTTTAACCAGCCATAAGGTAAACCAGGAGGTTCGCGACAGTGTGAAAAGCGCTATACTAGCCACTAAAATACCACAGCAGCCTAAAAATGAGATCGATAAAATTATCTGCGATGCAGACCTTTTTCATTTGGGTTTGGCCGATTTCCGCGCAAAAGGAAAACTGATGCACAAGGAAAACGAGCTGATTTATAAAAAAGACATCAGTAAACTCGAGTGGCGTAAAAAAGATATCCAGTTTATGGAATCGCACCATTACCATACCGATTATGCCAATCTTTTACTGAGCGATCAGAAACAGAAAAATATCGATAAGCTGAAAAGCAAACTAACCGTTCAGGAAGAAATCAGCACCGAACTCGAAGAACCTAAAAACTTTGCTCCTGTAATTATTCAGGACAAGGGTAAAAAGAAAAAGGATAAGGACGATAGGCCTGATAAAGGTATCGAAACCATGTTCAGGATTACTTCGGCAAATAACCAGCGTTTGAGCGATATGGCCGATAACAAGGCGCACATCCTCATTACTGTAAACTCAATTATGCTTTCGTTGATCGTGAGTTTGTTATTACGCCGTTTGGAAGATCATGGCAACCTGATTATTCCAACATTTATTCTCCTGATGGTAAGTTTAACCTGCGTGGTGGTTTCCATTTTATCAACCCGTCCGTCAATACCCAAGGGCGAATTTACCCAGGAAGATATGGACAAGAAAAAAGTAAACCTGTTGTTTTTTGGTAACTTTTATAAAATGAGCCTGCCAAGTTATACCGATGGGATGATTAAGGTAATGAATGATAAAGACTTTTTATACGGAACCCTTATTACCGATGTGTACTCGCAGGGCGTGGTACTGGGCCGCAAGTATAAACTGATCCGCCTGGCCTATAATATTTTCATGTTTGGTTTAATTGCGGCCGTATTGGCATTTGTAATTGCTTACGCAGCTTACGGAAAACTTTAATGGAAACAACAACCGAAACCTCTTTTTTCAATAGGGATTTAAGCTGGCTAAAATTTAACGAACGTATTTTGATGGAAGCCGAGCGCAACACCGTTCCGCTTTTAGAAAGGATCAAGTTTTTGTCGATATTTTCTTCCAACCTCGACGAATTTTACCGCGTAAGAATGCCTGTGCTGCTGGCCCTGGAAAAATTGAGCAACAAAGAAGATAACGATATTAAGATCGACGATAATTTACTAAATATCGCCAATCAACTTATTTCCGGTCAGCAACAACGATATGGCGTTGTGCTCAAATCGGATATTATTCCCCAGCTGAAAGAAAATAAAATAAATTTAATTTATGGTCAGCCATTTCCCCCGCAGATTCAGAAAAGCGTTAGCAGGTATTTTTTGAGTCAGGTAATGGCCTTTTTGCAGCCCGTTCACATTAACGAGGATACCAATTTTTTCCCGGCCAATAACGAACTTTATTTTCTGGTTACCTTAAAAAAGAATAACGAAACCGAAGCGATCATTTTAAATATTCCTTCCAATCAATTACCACGTTTTTATAAGGTAGAAACAGGAGAGGAAACCTTTATTGTTTTCCTTGATGATATTGTCCGTTTCCATTTGGATAGGATTTTCCCCGAAGGAGAAGTTACCGGTTGTTACAGTTTCAAGATAACAAGGGATGCCGAAATTGACCTGAAAGACGAATATTCGGGCAGTTTATCCGAACAGTTGGAAAAACAGTTGCTCAAACGCGATTCGGGTTTAGCCACCCGTTTTCTTCATCAGCCCGGTATACCAGCCAATGTTTTCGAACTGCTTAAAAAGCTCTTCAACCTTAAAAAGGCCAATAGGATAGAAGGCGGGCAGTACCACAACCTGAAAGATTTTATGGGTTTTCCGGTTAATTTGCCAAAATTATCGAACCAGAACTGGCCGAAAATCTGCAATACTGATGTTATTGAAGGATCTTTAACCGAGGCCATTTATAAAAACGATATCATTGTACACACGCCTTACCAGAGTTATGATAGTGTGCTGCGGTTTTTTAACGAAGCCGCCATTGATGAAGAGGTAAGGGAAATATATGTTACCCTTTACCGTGTGGCCAGCGATTCGAAAATTGTAAATGCCCTGATCAGCGCGGCTAAAAACGGTAAAAAAGTAACCGTATTGGTAGAGCTTAAAGCCCGTTTTGATGAAGCCAACAACATTAAGTGGGCCAAGAAAATGAAAGAGGTTGGCGTTGATATCATTTACAGTGTAACTGCTTTAAAAGTACATGCTAAAGTAGCCCTGGTTAAACGCCAAACAGGCGATAGGATGCATTATTCGGGTTTATTTGCCACCGGAAACTTTAACGAAAGCACTGCTGCTTTTTATACCGATCATATTTTAATGACGGCCAATAAGGAAATGCTGCGCGAAGTGGAGCTGCTTTTTATTTTTCTGGCCAAAAGGGTTAAGCCAACCTCTGCCGACCTCATTAAATTTAACCATTTACTGGTGGCACAGTTTAACCTGCAACAGGTTTTTCTGGAACTCATCGATCGTGAGATTGAATATGCCAACCAAGGGAAACCTTCGGGCATTACCATTAAAATGAATAACCTCGAAGAAAAGGTATTGATCAATAAACTTTACGAAGCCTCACAAGCAGGTGTAAAGATCGATATGATTGTGAGGAGCATCGGCCGTTTGGTTCCGGGTGTAAAAGGAATGAGCGAAAACATCAAAGTTACCCGCATCGTTGACCGTTATTTAGAACACGGACGAGTATTTATCTTTCATAATCTGGGTAAAAACGATGTGTACCTGGGCTCGGCCGATTGGATGAACCGCAACATTTACCGCAGGATTGAGGTTTGTTTTCCCATTTACAATGAGCAGATTAAACAGGAAATCATGGATATTGTCGAAATTCAGAAACAGGATAATGTACAGGCCGTTTGTATAGATGAACATATGGATAACATTCCGGTTAAAACTGGCGGGGTTCTTGTTTCTTCCCAGCATGATATTTACGAGTTGTTAAAAAATAAATAAGTTAAGTTGCCGTGGTCTGTGTCCACACAGACCACTAAGTCGGGACTACATACTTTTACCGATGGTCTGTAAGGACACAGACCATGGCAACACAGAGCATGGCAACCATGGCTTAACAATTAAATTTTACCTTTATGAAATACAATAAATTTTTCCTCACTTCAAGCTTTTTAATCGGCATTGCTTTTTTGGGCATATCCTGTGTAAACGGTAACCGCGATGATAAACAAAGCGATTCTACCGCAACAACTACTTCGGCCAGTGGTGCCGCAAAATCAGATTTTCCTTACGATCTGGCTAAACCGGTAAAATACAACATGCCGCATAACCTTTTCGAAATTTCGGGCATTGTATTCCATAATGGCGATCCGAAAGAAGTATTTGCCATCCAGGATGAAGATGGAGATCTTTTTCATTTAGGCCTGGGCGATAAAGAATCGAAGTTTACAAAATTTGGAGGCAAAGGCGACTACGAAGATGTAACCATCATTAAAAATTATTTCATTGTATTAAAAAGCAATGGCGAACTGCATACTTTCCCGATTTCGGAACTAAGTAAACCAGAGGCCACCAATGTAACCAAAACCAAAGATCTGGTACCAAAAGCCGAGTACGAAGGATTGGCTGCGGATGAAAAAAACAACATGATTTATGTGTTAACCAAAGATAGCAAGCCCGATTCTAAAGCAAAAGCATCCAGCATTTATGGCTTTAAATTTAACAACGATGCAACTTTAACTGCCGCCGGACAATTTAGCCTTTCGCATAAAGCCATCGAAAAAGTGTCAGGAGCGTCAAAATCAAGGTTCCGCCCGTCAGCATTGGCTAAAAACGTTAAAACCAACGAATGGTACGTACTTTCTTCGGTAAATAAGCTTCTCGTAATTACAGATGCCGATTTCAAGGTTAAAGCTACCCATGCCTTAGATCCAGGCTTATTTAACCAGCCCGAAGGCATTGCATTCGACCGCGACAACAACCTATACATCTCGAACGAAGGCGGAACACTTGCTGCGGGTAATATTTTGTTGTTTAAGTTGAGGAAGTAAAATTATTGTTCTTGAGTCGCCGTCATCCTGAATTTATTTCAGGATCTTTCTTGTTGTATAGACCCTGAAATAAATTTAGGGTGACGATACGCATGGAAAAAAATTAAATTTTAAAATAACTATCTTTATACAAACCTCGCACTATGATTAAAAGATTTACTCTTTTTACGATCTTATTTTTAATCAATTACATTGCCTTTGCGCAGGATGATGTAAAATACCGTGTAATTCTTTTTGGCGATGCAGGAGAAATGAACCCTGCCCAGATGCAGGACCTTAAAAATGCCGCTAAACAGATTTTATCCAAAAAAACAACCGTAGTTTATCTCGGCGATAATATTTACCCTACCGGAATGGGCCTCCCTGGAAGTGTAGAGGAAGAGGAAACCAAAAAAATATTACGTTCGCAGTTCGAACCCATGCGTAAAATGGGTGCCGCGGTTTACTTTGTGCCCGGTAACCACGATTGGGATAAATCAGGACCAAAAGGCCTTGCCAAAATCAAAGCGCAGAGCGATTATCTTGCCGCCCAAAACGATCCTTTGTTAAAATTAATTCCCCAAAATGGCTGTCCTGATCCTGTAGCCATTAAACTCACTGATAAATTAACCATTATTGCTTACGATAGCGAATGGTGGCTGTTTCCTTATAACAAATCAAATCCGGATGGCGATTGCGATTGCCGTACCAAAGATGAGGTTTTGGTAAAAATGGAGCAATTGCTCGAAGAAAATAAAGATAAAGTAATCCTTTTGGCTTCGCACCATCCATTTCAGAGTTACGGTCCGCATGGTGGCTATTTCAATTTAAGGAACCATCTTTTTCCGTTAACCTCTTTAAACAAAAACTTATACATTCCTTTACCGGTTTTGGGTTCTGTTTATCCTTTGTTACGCTCTACTTTGTTAAGCCCGGAGGATTTAAACCATCCCGCCTATAAGGATATGATCAAATCCATCACCGGTGTATTTGGCGATTATCCAAACGTAACCTACGTGGCCGGGCATGAGCATGGCCTGCAGCTGATCAAAGGAAAACAATTGCAGATTATCAGTGGCTCTGGCTCAAAAGTATCGCCTAATAAAGAAGGTAAAACCTCGCTCTTCCACGAAATGCAGCAGGGTTATGTAATTGCCGATCAGTTGAAAAACAACGATATGCGTTACGAATATTACATCTATTCGGATACCAGTGTTAAACGTGTTTACAGTTATATCAAAAAGTTCGAAGCAATCCCTCAAAAAGTAAGAAACAGGGATAAGCCGATTACTGCCGATAGCATTACGGTACGCATTAAGCCCGAATACGATAGTGTAGGCCGTTTCCACCGTTATGTTTTTGGCGAGAATTACCGTAAAGAGTACGCCGAAAAAACAAAAGTACCTGTACTTCGGATTTCGCAGATGATGGGCGGTTTGAAAGCGACACAGCGTGGTGGAGGTAACCAATCGCGTTCCTTACGTTTAGAAGATAAAAATGGTAAAGAATATGTGCTGCGCAGTGTGGAGAAATATCCTGAAGTGCTTTTGCCTGCCGCCCTGCGCGAAACCTTTGCCAAAGATGTAATTAAAGATAACATGTCGGCACAGCATCCGTTTTCGGCGCTTGTTGTACCCGATTTAGCTAAAGCAGGAGGCATTGCGCATAGCAACCCGATAATTGGCTGGGTTTCTCCCGATGATAACCTCGGTGAGTTCGAGCCTGCTTTCGCCAATACGCTTTGTTTGTTTGAAGAACGCGAACCTACGGGAGATTCAGACAATTCGCCAAAAATGGATAGAAAACTGACCGATGATAACGATAACCGGTTGGATGGCCCATCATGGGTAAGGGCAAGGGCATTTGATATCTTATTGGGCGACTGGGACAGGCACGAAGACCAATGGCGCTGGAAAGCAACCAAAACCAAAGATGGACAGATTTATACACCGGTTCCGAGAGATCGTGACCAGGTATTTTTCAGATCGGATGGTTTTTTACAACGTTACACCCAATCTTCTTCGTTATTGCCGATGATGCAGGGTTACGAACGTGGTATACAAAATGTAAACTGGTTTTTGTGGGAAGGAAGGGAAATCAGCAGCCGTTGGACAGCCAATATCGACGAAAAAGAATTTGATCAGATTGTAAAAGATTTCTGCGCCAATTACAACGATGCGGTTTTCGAAAAAGCTTTGAAAAAACTTCCTGAGCCGAGTTATTCATTGCATCATGATGAAATGTTGAAACAGTTGCGCAACCGTATTGCCACATTGCCCAAACTGATGAACCAATATTATCATTTTTTTAACCGCATTGTGGATATCGAGATGACCAATAAAAACGAACTGATCAAGATTACCGATGCTGATAATAATGGTTTACGTGTAAAAATCAATAAAATCTCCAAAGAAGGGAATATCAAAGAAGAACTTTTCGACCGAAAATTTGATCCGAAGGTAACCAAAGAGATCAGGGTGTACATGCATAATGGTAACGACAGTTTAATCTTAGACAATAAAAATGCTAATATCAAAATCAGAATTATCGGAGGCAAAGGCAACAAAGTATACGATTTTGCAAACAGCAACAGTTTAACAAGGCTATATACCCGAAAAGATAAAGCTACTTACAATGGCGAAGACGCTGATAAGATCAGGAAAATCGTTTCTAACGATACCTCGAATTTCAGTTATATTCCAAAAGATATGTACCGTAGAAATACCTGGCTGTTAAACGCAGGTTATAACCAGGATGATGGTATTTTATTGGGATTAATTTATAAGCAAACCAATCCGGGGTTCAGGAAACAGCCTTATGGTAACTCGCAAACCGTATCGTTTCTGCACTCTTTCTCTACAAAAGCTTTCCAGTTCAATTATAAAGGCGAGTGGTTAAAAGCTTTGGGTAAGGGCGATATTGTGGTAAAAGCCAATGCTTTTGCGCCAAACAATACCCAGAATTTCTTTGGTTTGGGCAACGAAACCCATTTCGACGAACATGGCGACGATATCAGGTATTACCGTGCACGTTATAACCTGTATCAGCTGGATGCAGCAATCAGGTGGCGCCGCCCGAAATCAACCTTTAGTGTTGGTCCATCATGGCAATATTATAAATATAACCAGGAGGATAATAACGGGCGTTTTATCGAAATGCCTTCACAGCTGCATTCGGCCGATTCGCTTACCGTGCGTAATGAAAAAATGTTTGCTGGTGCATTTGTCAATTTCACCAACAATACCCGCGATAACGACCTGTTGCCAACCCTGGGTAGTTATGTTGATTTTAAGGTGCTGGGTTATAAAGGTGTTAACCAATATTCGAATTCTTACGGACAGTTTACCGCAAGTATTGCCCTTTATAAAAACCTCGATGGCAGAAAAAACTTCATTTTGGCAGATCGTTTTGGCGGTGGGGTAACCGTTGGCAAGCCAGCTTTTTATCAGGCACTTTATCTGGGCGGGCAGGGCAATCTGCTCGGTTATCGCCAGTTTAGGTTTGCCGGCGAGCACCTATTTTACAACAACTTAGAGCTCAGGGCCAAGCTTGGCGACCTGGTAAGTTATGTTTTACCCGGACAAATTGGCTTATTGGGTTTTTATGATGTTGGCAGGGTATGGAAACGTGACGAAGCATCAACAATATGGCACCACGGTGTAGGAGGGGGTGTTTATTTTGCGCCGGCATCACTCACAGTTGTGCGATTTGTTATGGGGCACTCGTCTGATGGCTGGTATCCATATGTATCCCTTAACTTTAGGTACTAAATTTGTGTAACATATTTATAGATGTAATATCCAACTATTACGTTCAGCAGACGAACATTGCCTTCGCGGGTGTGTATCTTTGCAATGAATTAGTAATTAAACAGATAACTATAATTTTTACACTATAGCAAAACTTATACAATGAATACCAATGTAATACAGATACATAAAAACGAATGTATACATTGCCAGGTAGAATCATCACTGTCTTTCCGCCCCCTTGTGGAGTATTTAAAAGGCAGGTTGAAAACAGAAAAATCGGTTAAATCTGAATTTTACAGGTTTTTACTGCAAAAAATTGAAAAAGACGATGTGCTGCTTGGCAACATCAGTGCCGAAGAATTATCCAAATACAAAGATACCTTAGAATTGATTTTTACGATTCTAACGCCTTTGATGGATAATGAAGATGACTTGTTTTGGGCTTTAAGTACCCCGATCCCTGATCAGATTTTCTTTAGCACCAATGCATTCTATAAATTTTTTAAGGATCACGATCCTAAAAATAAGGTAACAAAAGATAACGAGCCGGTTGAGAAAAAACAGCTTAAATTTATCTATAATGTTATTCTGGGCCGGTTTTATAATTTTACACCGGTACTGAAAAACGAGATTATTTATGCCCATATCAATCCCGAAACCAAGCTTACGCAGTACTATAATATCCAAACAGATACCAAGTTTGTAGATATCCTGCATAAGGGCGATCTGCCTGAACTTAATTTTGAAGAACTGGGCAAGCATTTTCAGAGCGAAACCGAACTCGAATATCTGGTGGAACATTTACCATTGAGCAATTTTCATTTCGAAGGCTTTAGCATCATCTCTATAACAGATGTTACACTACAACATGCCATTGATGGAATCCGCGATGCATTGGTTGATCACAATTACCAGACCGAGGCTTACAAACATGTAATACATGCCTTAAAAACCCTGAGCGGTAACGGTAAGCTCGAATTTGGTTTAATGCCATTTTTAACGGTGAACAACAAACTGGTTTTCGATAACCAGGAGTTTTCGCAGAGCATGTTGATCAATTCGGCAAAATCGTCCAATCTCGAAGAGGAAGTTTTTTATTCGCTCGTAGAGAAATATAAAGAAAACCCAAGGGCAATTTTTGTAAGTGCCATTACCGACGATCAGATTGATAAAGATCCATTTTTAAGGGTTTTAAAGGCTGCAGGCGTTTGCTCTTACTCTGTATTGCCGATTTATTACAACAACCAGTTGGCTGGTGTTTTAGAGGTGTATTCAGACGAAGAAGTATTGGTTGATGATAAATTGTTGTCGAGGTTACGTCCGGCAATGCCTTTGATCGGTCAGCTTTTCCAATACAGCATCGAAGAGTTTGATGCCAAAATGGATGAGGTTTTGATGGATAAATTTACGGCCCTGCAACCTTCGGTACAATGGAAATTTAACGAGGCGGTTTGGCATTTCCTTCAGAATAACGAAAAACAAAAGTTAAAAGAGATCGAAACAATCACTTTTAAACACATGTATCCGTTGTTTGGTGCAATTGACATCCGTAACTCTACCGTTGAGCGCAACAAGGCCTTAAAAGACGATATGGAGGTTCAGTTAAACAGTTTGATCGATACTTTGAAGAATATCCGCAAGCATGTTTCTTTGGAGCTTACCGATAAGTTACTGTTCAACTGTAAAGACTGGATCAAACGCATCGGCGATTTTGCTTCTTCTAATGAAGAAAATAAACTGAACGAATTTTTAGAAATGGAAGTTTATCCGTTTTTATCAATAATAAAAGGTAATTATCCGGCAACAGCTGAATTTGTAGAACGTTATTTCGAAGTAATTGTGCCCGAAACCGGTGCTGCTTTTGAAAACCGCCGTCAGCTGGAAGTTTCCATGCAGTTGATCAATACTGAAGTAAGTCAGTACCTCGAAAAATCGCAGACGAATTTACAGGCTTCGTACCCTTGTTATTTTGCCAAATTCAGAACGGATGGGGTAGAGTATGATATCTACATCGGTCAGGAAATTGCACCGGATAAACCTTTCGATTTATTATACCTGAAAAATATCCGTTTGTGGCAGTTAACTTCTATGGTTGATATTGCACGTTTATCAAAAGGATTGATCAGCGAAATGCCGCGTTCGTTAGAAACCACGCAGTTGATTTTTATCCATTCCAATGCGATCGATATCAGCTTTAGGAACGATGAACGCCGTTTTGATGTAGAAGGTGCTTATAACATCCGTTATGAAGTTGTGAAAAAACGTATCGATAAAGTACTCATTAAGGGTACAACCGAACGTTTAACACAGCCCCATAAAATTGCCATGGTTTATTTCAATCCAGAAGAAGCCAAAGAATATACAGAGTATATCAAATACATGCAGGTTCAAGGCTATTTAAACGACGATTTAGAAGAACTGGAACTGGATGAACTCCAGGGTGTTTCTGGCTTGAAAGCATTAAGGGTTGGCGTAAAATACTTAGATAATAAGGCAACTACCAAACCCGATGCAGCAAAAAAGCTTAAACCTAAAGAGTTGAAATCTATTGAAAAAGAGATCGCTAAAGTGTTGCAGCGGTAAGCTGATTTAATAAAACTGAAAATCCTTTGGTAAATGCCAAAGGATTTTTTTTGCTTTTAACCACTGAGGGAACAGAAAGAAGGCACAAAGTACACAGCGCTATTCCGTGTTTTCCAAGTCTCCGTGGCAGTTATTGGATTAAGTCCTGTTCTATATAATAAATTGACGATAAAATCGTCAGGCTATTTATACGCTCGTTAAAAACGAGCGTAAGCGGATGGGTTTTAATAAAAAGAGTCGTCATTGCGAGGAGGTACGACGAAGCAACCTTAAAGCGCATGCAAGTAGCGATGGTTGTAAGATTGCTTCCTCGGCTGAAAAAGCCTCCTCGCAATGACGGACTTATTGCTGGAGCCAACAAATAAACTTTTACCATTCCATCATCCTTTTACATATTCCATAAAAAAGGCTTTCTGATCTATTCAGAAAGCCTTTTGCATTTGCGTGTTTTAATTTATTATTTAATTGCTGCAATCTCTTTTTCTATCGCAACAGTTTCTACCGAGCTGATATTGGTTTTCAAAGCGGCGAACCTATCAATGGTTAATTTTTGTGAGTTGCCCATCACCAAAGTGTGGTTATCGGTAGAACCGCTTAATTTTAAATCTGCATTATCTGCAATTACAGTGTACAAACCTTCGGTGCTGGTATTGATTTCTGCATGCGCATTTCCTTTTAAAAAGATCTGTAGGTATTTTGTCCTTAATTTTCCATCGGTTTTAACCACAGCGTTTTCTAAAGCTTCAATTCTGTATAAATCATCTACATAAACCACCAATTTGGTTTTTTCGGTACTGGTAGAGGTAATTTTTAAGTTATCGCCATCTTGTAAAATTTTGGCGGTCCCGTTATTGTCATCGGTATAAGAAACACCGGGGTTGTTATTTTGGATGATGGTAAGCTCTACATTTCCATTTACGGAAATTCTTTTAAAAGCTTTGATTTTTGCAATGGTTACAGGCTCTTTTTCTGTAGCCGAAACACTTGTGGTAAATGCAGCAGATGATAAAACGATTGCTGTTAATGAGGTTGCGATTAGGGTTTTGATTGAGGTTTTCATAATATTTTTATTTAAAAATTAAATGTTAATTAATTGTTATTTAAATGCTTAAGTGTTTATGTTAATGTTTTGTTGATAAGACGCTGTCAACACGAAAACGTTGCAGCACATTTTACGTTTTTATACAATCGATAATTAAAACTCGACGAACAGGCATTAATTCAAGACGAAAACCTGCAACATTTACTTTCCAATTGTAAAATATTCGGCGAAGCGATATTGAATTATTCTTTTTATTTATATTTAAAAAGATTTTAGTCTGTTTATTTATGAAGAAAAAGGTTGTACTTGTTCAGGATAATAAAGATATCTTAGATATTATGGACCAGGTATTGGAGGAGGAAGGTTTTGAGGTTACAGCTTCGTTAACCACCGAACCCATTGAGAAGATAGATGAAATAGAGCCGGATGTGGTAATTGTAGATGACCACATTAAAGGCAAAAAGAAAGGATCGCAGGTAATCAAAGAACTTAAATCTGATCCCGAAACCGAAGATGTATCGGCCGTTTTAACTTCTACATCAAATAATTTACCCCAACAGGCAGAAGATTGTAAAGCCGACGATTATATCGAAAAACCTTTCGATCTTGATCACATGGTTGATGTGGTGAAGAAAAATGCTTGATACTTAAGTCATCATCTCGACTGGAACGCAGTGAGATGGAGAGATCTATCTCTAGACAGATTCTGCACGTTAAGCCCATGTCGTCACCCTGAACTCATTTCAGGGTCTTTTATTCAAAAAATTGTTTCGCTTGCTGAAAAAACCTTCTCGCAATGATGACTTCCGAAAGAGAAACCTCTTAATGTCCTTAATTTCTTATGGTCACAAAAGGTCTAAGAATGTGAGGAATAGATTTCTCCGCTACGGTCGAAATGACG
>NZ_DJDT01000367.1 GCF_002432345.1 Pedobacter sp. UBA5917 | reverse complement strand
GAAATAAATTCAGGATGACGTGGGGCGGGAATTAACTAATAACTAATGCCAAATGACCAATGAACTAACAGAGCGATTAGCGTTGCGCACAATTAACCGATTTAAACAATTAACCAGTTAACCATTCATTACCTCTTCTCTTTCCCTTTACTCTGGTTAATAATCGCGTCCCTATTGATCGATTTATTCGTTTTAACAGGCGCTTCGCTTTGTTTCCGTTTTAAATTGCGACGGTAAGCACCCGAAATTTTCTGGATAAACTCTTTAAACGTATCAAACTGTTGCGTGTACAATAAACCGAACGAAGTTACATTTGCTGTAGGACTGATCCCACTGTTTAAGAAAATACTCTGTTGGGTTGGCGGTTTGTTGGCCGCTTTGATCGTTAAACTACCATCTTTTCTTAATAAAAATAAGGCCTCAACCTCTCTGCCCACATTGTTATCGCCGAAGTTGATCAGGGTGAAATCGTTTACACTGTTTCTATCAACAATACCTGCATTGATAATTAAACGGTCGTTAAAGAATTTGAACGATGCATTCGCCTCGCTTAATGAGCGTACGTTTAAATCCACGAAGTTTAAGTTTAGCGACGATAATACGTTGTTAAACTGGTTAAACACCAATTCGGTAGCCGTACTCGTTGCAGTAGAACTCAGTTGGTTTCCGATCGATTCGCCGCCGTTACCCGGTGCAAAACTCCTTCTGATAATTAAACTGAAAGCCTGTAAATTCAGGTTGTTCTGGTCGCTGAAATAAGTCTGCAGCTCTTCCTTGATCGAGGGTTGCGAAGGGAAATTGATATCGAGTTTAATATCCGGTTTTAAAAGTAAACCCGTTAAACCCATCTCTACCTCGGTATTAACCCTTTGGTTGGCATTGCTGCTTGCATCGCGGTTGGCTGCTTTATATAAATCGTTCAAACTTGCCCTTAATGCGTATACGGCCCTTAAATTGATCTGTGCGGCAGTAGGATTACCCGTCCAGCGGATGGTTCCCCCTTGCCTGATCTCGAATTTCTTGTTGATTACCTCCTGCGCCGTAAAGTCGAAACTTCCGGTTTCAATAATGTAATCGCCCGACATCTCAAAATCGCCAAAACTATTGATGTTCAGGTTCAGGTCTGCGTTACCTTTACCGCTTAAATTACCCAGTGTGGTGTAAATATTTGCTGTGGTATTGGGATCGATGGTGAGTTTAAAAGTAAGCGTAATACCATCGAAATTGGTTTTTTTCTTCACTACAACAGTAGAATCGCGGCTTACAAAATTGATGAAATCTTTATCCGATATCGTTTCAGAACTGTTTAAAGGCAGGTTAAAAACAGTTCCCTTTTCAGTTTTGGCCTTAATATCAATTTTCATTTTATTTGTTGGTCCGGTGAATTGAAATACACCCGTACCATAGGCGCGGCCATAATATACCGAGTTATCTTTTGCGGTGGTATTTAGGGCCATCAAACTATTGGCATTGATTTTTACATCCAGGGTAGGGTAATTAATGTTGTTTAAATCAACTGAACCGGTTGCGATGGCTTCGTGCCCCTCAAGGTCGTTCAGGGTAAAATCATCGAGCTTGATGATGCTGTTGCTTACCTCTACTTTATCGGTAATTACATAAGTGGTTTTCAGGTAATTTACCATCAGTTGCCCCTTATCCAGGGCCACGCTTCCGTTAATCTCCGGTTTATCGAACTTCCCTTTTACGGTTAAATCGGCAGATATATTCCCTTTTAAGTTTGATACCAGATCTTTAACAAAAGGTTCGAGAATGGTGAGCTTGCTCTCGCTCATTTTTAACCCAAGATCTATTTCTTTCTCTTTAAGGTCGAGGTTTCCGGTAAGTTTAAAAGTCTCCGAATCATCTGCCACCACGCGGGTAAACACATTTATTTTTTTACTCTCGTTATTGTATGATGAGGTGTCGGTTAGCGTTCCGATATAAATGTCATTAAAGTTGAGGGAATCGATTTTTAAGTCGTCGGTAACCCTCGGTGCCTTTAGTACTCCGTATAAATCGGTTGTTCCGTTTGCATTTCCGCCCAGTTTAACCCCAAAACCTTTGGTAAAAGGATTGAGCGTTTTAAGGTTGAAATCTTTAAAACCTACACTGATGAGATCTTTCGGGTCTTCCGAAATCAATCCATCAACAATCAGTTGCTGTTTTCCGTTGGTGAGATCGAAATTGGTAATTTCTGTTTTACCGTTGTTCAGCACAATGCGTACTTTCTCCTGGATACGCCATTCTTCGTTATTGATTTTCAGGATAGAAGGCAATATGCTCAACCGGGCCGTGGTATCCTGGTTTTTTGTAAACTCCACCAAACCGTTCAGATCGAGCTGATTCGCCTCGTCGGAGTTAGACATCTTTACGTTGAAAGCCAGACTATCGCTCCGCAGGATGTTCGAAATATTTACATCCTTAATAAATAAACTATCGTTGATCTGCACGCGATCGGAAGTTACGATCAGCTGCAGCTGCTGCGTAGTGGTGTTTTCATCCAGGATGATATTGTTCACTATAATGCCGTTATACTTCAGTTTGCGTACAAAACCGTTTAAGGTAGCCTTATTATTCCTCGAATCGAATTCGCCTGTTAACGTTGCGCCTTCTTCCAGTTCCAAACCGGGGGCGAAAAGCTGTGCCAGCGGTTCGAACTTTTTAACCATCAAGTTAAACTCAAAAATCTGGTTTTTATATTTGATAATATCTGCCTGTAAAGATGGGATATAGGTTTTGGCAATCGCCTTGTAGTACGAAACAATAGAATTGAGGTCGTATTCGCCTTTAATGTTGGCGTCCAGAATATCCGAACGGATATCAAGCACGCGATTGGCACCCGTACCATTGGCGGTAAGCTGAACCGAATCTACACTGTAAGTACCCTTTGGATTTTTTAAACTGATCTCCTGGATCAATAATTTACCCGAAATATTGTTGAGGTTGGTGCCCGAAAAGTTGGTGTTAAACTTGGCGTCAACCATCAGCGAATCTTTCAGCAGTTTTAAAGCCTTCAATTTTGCTTTCGAAATGGTTGCATTAAAGTTGAATACCGGTAGTTTTGGATTCAGGTTTACACCACCATCGAAAACCAGTTTTACATTGCGGTCGTTAATGCTCAGTTTGCCATCAAAGTATTTTTTATCAAAAGTACCGTCAATCTTCACATTGTGGTAACGGTAATTGTTAAAGTCGATATAATCTACATCGCCGTTGATTTTCTCGGTGAGGTTTTTTAGTTCAGTTCCGCGGCCTTTTACATATAATGAAGAACTGATGCGGCCCAAACTTTTCTCATCAACCAGGTTACCGATATTGAAATCGTATGATTTTACATTTCCGGTGTATGAAGGAACATCGTTTTTGTCGATTTTCATGTTCACATCCGAAACAATACGTCCGAGTTTGGTTTTAAACTCGCCATAGGCGATAAAGTCGTTCTGGAAACCCGTAAAACTTCCATTAAAGTTGATATTTCCGAATTTGTTAACAATTTCGGGGATCATTTTCTTTTTGGTATTGGTAATACCGCCCAGCACTTCGTCGAGGTCGGTTTTATTGGTGCCCGCCATTTCGATGTTCAGGTCCATAAAGGTTTCCCTCCACTTTGGCAGTCCCTTTAAAATGAAATCGCCTTTAATGTGTGTTGCCTTTCCAGTTCTTATCGATAGTTTTTTGGCTTTAAGGTTGTTTACCAAACCCGTAATCTGTCCGTCTACATCAAGGTCGAGTTTCATGGTATTCAGCTCCGGCGCAAAAAAGGCAACATCCCTTGAGGTAATGTGGCTATCTTTAAAAATAGCCTTCATCCTCACATTATCAACATAATGGTTAAAATCCCTGTAACTTTTAAACCGCATCTGGTAATAATCGGTTAAGCGGCTCTGGTTGGTTTCGAGCAGGAGGTTTTTTAATTCTATTGCATTGCTATCGATAGTGGTTTGTGCCGTAAGGTTTTTCAGGTAAAATCCGCTACGCTCTTTAAATGTTAGATTTTTGATATTCGTTTTAACCAGGTGGTTTTTCATATCAAGCCCTTCAAAAATCCCGCTCAGTTGTTTTACATCAACATTATCAAAGTTTACACTTTTACCCTGAATGGTATCTTTTGCTGCAAAGTTTTTATACCTGAAGGCAAATTTGTTTAAAATCAAACGGCCGAGTGTTACATCAAAAGGTTTGCTCTTCTTTTTCTTTACAGTAGGTTTACCAGAATCGAAGTAGTTAATGATGAAATCGAGGTTAGAAGACTTATCTTTGAAATCCTTTAGGAAAAACTGCCCGTTATTGATCTGTACGGTATTGATATCGATAATCTTTTTATCAAGTGATAATTGAGTGATATCCACCATAAATTGAGGCGTGCTCAGTAAAGTGTCTTTTTGTAGATCCAGCACCAATAAATCTTCGAGTACAACAGATTTAAAGGGCTTGATGTACAAACTCTTGATTGATATGGTGGTTTTAAGCTCTTTTGATAGGTATGCGGCAGCTTTCTGCGCAAAATAAGTTTGAACAGGCTTAAATTGCAGCGAAAAAATAACAAGCGCGAGCAGCAAAATTATTGATGCGATTACCCAAAGGAGTATTTTAAATAGTTTTTTAATAATTTTGCAGCTTAAATATTAATAATTTGTCTGTTATACTTGCTATAGAGTCCTCTTGCGATGATACTTCCGTTGCTATTTGTAACAACGGCAAAATTACTGCCAATGTTATTGCAAACCAAACAATTCATCAAAATTATGGTGGTGTAATCCCTGAATTGGCATCAAGGGTACATCAACAGAATATTGTGCCTGCCGTACAACAGGCTTTGGTTAATGCCAATGTAACAAAACAGGACATTAATGCCGTTGCTTTTACACGTGGCCCCGGCTTATTGGGATCGTTATTGGTTGGCGTTTCTTTTGCAAAATCTTTTGCATTAGCCCTAAATGTACCTTTAATTTCTGTGAATCACATGCATGCACACATTTTGGCGCATTTTATTGATGATCCTAAACCTAGTTTTCCTTTCCTGTGCCTTACCGTTTCGGGCGGGCATACGCAGATAGTGCTGGTGAAAGATTATTTCGATATGGAAATTGTAGGCGAAACCCTCGATGATGCTGCAGGAGAAGCTTTTGATAAAACAGCAAAATTAATGGCTTTGCCTTATCCGGGCGGACCATTGATTGATAAACATGCGAAACTGGGAAATCCACAAGCTTTTAAATTTGCCGAACCGCAGATTGCGGATCTGAATTTTAGCTTTAGCGGTTTTAAAACCTCTATCCTGTATTTTATCAGGAAACAGGAACAACAGAACGCTAACTTTATTGCCGAAAACCTGGATGATATCTGTGCATCGGTTCAGCATAGCATTGTGCAGATTTTATTGAACAAGTTAAAGAAAGCAGCGAAACAATATAATATTAAAGAGATTGCCATAGCCGGTGGGGTTTCTGCAAACTCTGGCTTAAGGGATGGCCTGCAGAAAACGGCGGATGAACTGGGTTGGAATATTTATATCCCGGCCTTTCAGTATTGTACTGATAATGCAGGTATGATCGCCATTGCAGGTTACCAGAAATACCTGAAAAAAGATTTTGTAGGACAGGATGTTTCGCCGATGGCAAGAATGGAGTTTTAATAGAAGATGGTTAACTGGTTAATTGTTTAAGTCGGTTAACTGGCTTAGGATTGGTTAGTACATTGGTTATTGGTGTATTTGTTCTTATCTGATCGTCCTTTCGAGCGGAGTGCAACGCAGTCGAGAAATCTATTTATAGATCTTTCCATTTCGCTATGCTTTACTAGAGATGACTACTTTGCAAATGACATAAGCGATAGAAAAGTTCCTGAAACAAGTTCAGGATGACGATCGCGGGGGATGGGAAATAGAATAGAGGAAAGGAACCGCGAAGTTTTCCGTGAATCTGTGGCTGAAATGAAATAAAATAGCTAAATAAATACCGGCAGATAAAACTGCCAAAATCATCCGGACCGGAAATCCGACTGGAATAAAAAACTATATATGACAGGAGCATCGTTAATATTTTGGATTGTTTGTGCGATACCGCTTATCGCCATTATTTACTGGTTGATCAGGAAGGATAAAGACAAACTTAAAGGAAGTTGGGGAGTGGTTATTTTAGGCGCACTGGTTATTGCCGCGCTTTTGGTAATTGTTTACGTTACCAAAGACTTTGATACTGTGTTTAGCCAGAACTAATCACATTTTTTAGAGGTTATACCAAACCATTAATATTCGAGTAAGTAAAATGCCCTGCTAAATTATCTTTAACAGGGCATTATATATATTAAAAAGCTATTTATTAGCTTATTTTTCTGCTAAATGCTCGCCGGTTACTTCTGCTTTGATCTTGGTTTCAAGCTCTTCGGCAAGTTCAGGATTGTCGCTCAACAATTGTTTTACGGCATCTCTACCTTGACCAAGTTTGGTATCTCCGTACGAGAACCATGATCCTGCTTTTTTAATGATACCGAAATCAACACCCAAATCGATGATCTCGCCATTTTTAGAAATACCTTCGCCGAACATCACATCAAATTCTGCAATACGGAAAGGTGGAGCTACTTTATTTTTAACGATTTTTACTTTAACGCGGTTACCAGAAACTTCGTCAGAATCTTTAATCTGCGAAATACGGCGGATATCCAAACGTACCGATGCATAGAATTTTAAAGCATTACCACCTGTTGTAGTTTCAGGGTTACCGAACATTACGCCAATTTTATCACGTAACTGGTTAATAAAGATACAGCAACATCCGGTTTTAGAAATGGTTCCGGTTAATTTACGTAACGCCTGACTCATTAAACGGGCATGTAAACCCATTTTACTGTCGCCCATTTCGCCTTCGATCTCACTTTTAGGTACCAAAGCGGCAACAGAGTCAATTACAAGTACATCAATCGCACCAGAACGGATCAGGTTGTCGGCAATTTCCAGCGCCTGTTCACCGTTATCCGGTTGAGAGATCAAAAGGTTATCGGTATCTACACCCAATTTCTTTGCGTAAAATTGATCGAAAGCATGCTCCGCATCAATAAATGCTGCAATACCGCCTTTTTTCTGTGCTTCGGCAATAATGTGTGTAGCCAAAGTTGTTTTACCAGAAGATTCCGGACCATAAATTTCGATAATACGTCCTTTCGGAATACCGCCAATACCTAAAGCAATATCTAAACTGATTGATCCTGTAGAAATAAAATCTATAGGTTCAATAGCTGTATCACCGAGTTTCATGATGGTTCCTTTACCGTATGATTTCTCTAGTTTATCTAAAGTAAGTTGTAAGGCTTTTAATTTATCTGGATTTGCTGTACTCATTTCTTTTTTCATTGATTTCGTAAATATAATCGATTCTCGGCTAATATGCTCAAATGTTGATATTTATAATACTAATATATTTAGCTAAGGTAAATGTTTTTTAGCTAATGTCAATAGTAAATTGAAAATAATTTTTTAGACTTTTAGTTTATCGCGTTCCTGTTGTGCGGTTAAGCGTTCGAAGTACCTGCACATATAAGTGATTTCGCACACATCGCATTTAGGGTTCCGGGCCAAACAAACATAACGGCCATGTAAAATCAACCAGTGGTGTGCAATGTGGATATCGTGCTCTGGAAGATGTTTGACCAAATCCTTCTCCACTGCCAGCGGGGTTTTTCCATTGGTTAGTCCTAACCGGTTGGCTACGCGGAAAACGTGGGTATCAACCGCCATTGCAGGTGCATTATAAATTACAGAAGCAATTACATTGGCTGTTTTGCGGCCTACACCTGGCATTTTCTGTAAATCGTTGATATCGGATGGTACTACATCATTAAACTCGTTCAACAGGATGTTGGCCATGCCCACCAGGTGTTTAGCTTTATTGTTAGGGTAGCTGATGCTCCTGATGTAATCGAAAACAATATCGGGTGTGGCTTCTGCCAAAGCTTTTGCATTCGGGAAACGTTGAAAAAGGGCAGGGGTAACCATGTTCACCCTTTTATCGGTACACTGTGCAGAAAGGATTACCGCAACCAATAACTGGTAGGGATTGTTGTAATGCAGTTCGGTTTCTGCATCGGGCTGCTTGGCCGAAAAATGTTCTACAAAAAGTTTATAACGTTCTTTTTTTAGCATGGGCAAATATATGTAATTCGTTCATTTGTTCATTGGTCATTTGTTCACTGTCATCGGTAAATTGCTATATTGTTTAATTGTTAATATTGTTGTGGTTGATTTTGAATGCCAAAACACAGAATTTGTACTTAATAGATTTCAATAAAACGTATCGTCATCTAGTTTTGGTCAGGATTACAGCTTAATAAATGGGCAGTTATCTGGACCACGTTGCACTTCGCTACCATTAACAGCGTTTAAAAAAAGTGGCGTCATCTCGACCGTAGCATAGCGAAGTGGAGAGATCTACCTCGAGATAAATTTAGCTTCGCTGAGCACTTACGTGGTTCTCGGCTACGTTTCGCTCCACTCAAAATGACGGTAACTTGAAGAGTGGATGCGTTGACTTTTGATTAACTGCAAATTGAAAACTGTAAACTGCCAATTGGGTTAATTGATGCTTATCGCCAAACGCCACACGCTGAAGAGTTTCATTGTTGATTAATCCACTTGAGACTATCGACTTAAGACTGTGGACTCATGACTAATCCCCATTCATCTCCCTCAATAATTTATCACACTCAGCAAAGGCATTATACAAGTATTTATTCCGGTGTTTCTCTCCCTGGCCGCTAAAGGAAACCGATTTCATGATCAGGCCCTGCATCCACTGTTTGGTTTGTTTGCAATAGGCCTGGTCTTCTGTTCTTAGATAATTGAAAGTGTTAAATCTGTTGTAGCAGGCCATGCGGTCTTTAAAATCGACCAGATAGGAAATACTGCCCAAAACATCACAGTTGTACCAATTGAAGGTGTGAGTTGGATCGATCGTTTTTTTACTGCTGATGGCGTACATGTTCATGTCGGTAAGGCAATATTTTACCTGTTCTACAATTTTTACCGCCAGCTCGGTGTCTGTTAAATGACCGGCCTCAAAAGCATACCTGATCTGCTCCAGAGTACCTGTAATGGTATCCTTCGACCATATTTCGGTACTGGGTATTTCGAGGTAGGTGCTGTGAAGCTCCTGCGAAATTTTGATAATTTCTTCTGAAAGAAAAGTAGAATGAAAAGATGTCTCGATGTTATTGGCGCTGTTTGCCCAGAAAAATAGTTTGAAACTGGTTAATTCGGGGTATTTAAAAAAGTGGAATACAGGAATATCATCTGTGGTAATGGTGATGTGTTTCTCTTTACTGTTTTTGATGGCTTTGAGGTTATCCAAAAGATTACGCAGGTAGTTTACCATGTCCAGATCTTCATTTACACTCAAATAACTAAAGGTTACGGAGAGCGATTGCTTTGGGCTGTATAAAAAAGGCACGTCGAAACAGTCTGAAAGTTTAATGATCTGCTGAAAAGTAAGATTACTATCACCCCTTATTTTCTTGTAAGCTTCGTTGGTGCTGATGCCCAGTTCCTCAGCTACACTAAGTGCCAAATTCTGGTAATCGGGCAGCGATGATTTAATGGCTTGAAAAAATAATGCCTGTTGATTATCCATAAAGATTAATTTTTGGGTGAGATCTTCCATTTTTTAATAATCAAATGAATTATTTCATCAGCTTAATTTATGAAATATAATTTATAGTTACATGTTTAAATGAATTATTTTCTAGAAGATTAAATTGATTCATATAGGTAATCTTTAAGGTTAATTTGTGTTTTTTTAGTGTTTTAGATTTGGGGATGAACTTAATCCAAACATCATGGAAAGTAAAATAACATTCATCATGCTGATCGCTCTTTTGCTGGAAGTGAAAGGGTACAGTCAAATTAGGAAAAATCATTTTCCGGCAGCAACATTCCATCAGGCGGATGCAAATATCACCGGGGTTTCGTTTGGTCTTTTTGCCGGGCTATCTGAAAAACACATCAATGTAATAACCAATGGGCTGAGATTAGAACTCATTGGTACCGGATTGTTATTGCCACTTGCCCCGCACGCCCCGGTATATAAAGATGAAAATCTTATCCCCTTGAAGGATGTAGTGTTTGCAGAGAAGATCAATGGTTTGAATCTTTCGGGTTCGGGTACCATTGGCGACGATTGCATAGTTAATGGGGTAACGCTAGGCACTATTGGCCAATATTTATATGCTACAAATGGGGCTTCCATTTCAATTCTTTGCAATGTAACCGAAAAACAGAATGGACTGCAGCTCTCCATGTTCAATGATGTACACAAGGGGAACGGATTGCAGATAGGTGTAAGCAATGATGCAGTTAGTTATAAAGGACTTCAGTTAGCAGTAATAACAAATTCGGTGAACAAAAGCAGGGGGCTACAGGTTGCGCTATTCAATAAAAGTAAAGACTTAAAAGGAGTGCAGCTAGGCTTATGGAATGTGAATCAAAAAAGAAAGTTACCGCTGATCAATTGGAATTTTAAAGGGTGATGCAATACATATACTATTGAAGCATTTCTTATCATTTTAAATCAATATCGCTATGAACAAATTAAGATTTATAAAAGATGAAGGCTCGACATTTTATAAAGAACTGAACGAGCAGATAGAACAGTATTTCGCTGAAAATGGCTTGCAGAAAACCGGGAATTCAAAGATGTTTTTCAAGATCTTCCTTTATTTCGGATTGGATATCCTGTTTTACACTTTAATGATTACCAGTCATTCCGTATTGGCGTTTTATGTGCTTTACCTGCTTATGGGGCTTTCTGTGCTGTTAACCGCATTTAACGTTTCGCATGATGCGGCCCATGGAGTTGCGGTAAAAAGTAAGTTCTGGAACCAGTTGTTGTTTTCGCTCAGTTTTAACCTGCAGGGCAATAATGCCTACGTTTGGGGCAAAAACCATAACGAATCGCACCATTTATATACCAACATAGAGGGGAGCGACATTGATGTGCTGAATAATCCTTTGTTCAGGATGACCGAATCGCAGCCACTGAAATGGTATCACCGTTACCAGTTTATTTATGCCCCGTTTTTATATCTCTTCTATTCCATTAACTGGTTCTTTTTTCGGGAAAGTTTGATGTTGTTCAAACTATCGAGCCGTACCATTAAAATTGAGATTCCACGTATCGAAGCTGTAAAATTGATTGCTTACAAGCTTTTATACATAGGCTATATGATTATTTTACCGGTTTACCTGCTGCCGTACGGCTGGCCAACTGTTTTGCTGGCCTTTCTGTTGAACCATTTTATCATTTCGATATTGTTTGTAGGGGTTTTGGGCGTGGCGCATTTATCTGATTATGTATCGCATCCGGTGCCTGATGGAGATGATAAATTAAATATGAGCTGGCCAAAGCTACAGTTACTTACTTCTATAGATTACCATGCGGAAAGTAAGTTTTTAAACTGGACCCTCGGCGGCTTTAATGCCCATGCGGTACACCACCTGCTGCCGAATGTTTGCCATGTACATTACCTTAAAATTATTCCAATTTTTAAAACGCTGGCCAAAAAGTATAACCTTACCTATATGGAAATGTCGTACGGCGAATCGCTGGCCTCGCACTTCAGGTTTTTAAAAATGATGGGCAGAAACGAACATTTAATCCCGATGCAATATGAAAGATAAGCATATTCACGTAGCCGCTCACAGTGAGTTGCTAAAAGCAATATATAAGCGGGTAGATCAGGAACTGATTATGGATAAGCAGCGTTTTGTGTTGCAGATTTTATTCAAATTCTTAGTGTATTTCTCGCTTACATTACTGCTTTATATGGCGCTATATAAAATTAACGATCCTCTGGTATTTGTTGTTTGTTTTATGGGTTATGGTTTTATATCGTTGCTCTTTGCTTTCAACTTCTCTCACGATTTCTCCCATAATACCATTTTTAAGCATAAACAATTTAACCATATCTGTTTTATGGCCATTTATACCATAGTTGGCGCACACGCCGAGGCATGGAAACTGCGGCATATTAATTCGCACCATTATGCGCCCAATGTAGAAGATTATGATTCGGACCTTAAAATATCAAAGCTCATCCGTGTGGTACCCGATAGCAAACATTATTGGTTCCACGCTTACCAGCACCTGTATGCGCCATTGGCTTACACCACTTATTCGCTTTTCTGGATTTTTGTAAAAGATTTTGTAATCCTATTTAGCGACGATGGTTATCAGGTTAAAAAAGACTTTAAATATTACCTCTCTTTCGCGCTACAAAAAGCAATATATATCAATTTGCTTTTGGTTCTGCCCATATTTTTTTCTGGGCAGCCATGGTACATTGTGGTAACAGGTTTTCTGCTGATGCATTTAAGCCAGTCGCTTTTTTTATTGTTTACCTTTTTTATGACGCACCACGTGGAAGAAACACAATATCCAAAAACAGATGACCAGGGATATATCAATGCATCGTGGTTGATGAACCAGGTAAAGAGCTCGAACGATATGCACCCGTTCAGTAGCGCTGCAAACTTTATTTTGGGAGGTTTTAATAACCATATTGCCCATCATTTATTTCCGCACTACCACCATGTATATTACCCAAAGATCAGCAAGATATTGTACGGAATGTTAAATGAAAAGGGGATAACGCCAAATTGTACCAGTTATATGGGTGGAATAAAATCGCATTTAAGGTTGCTCAAAAAAATGGGGAAAGCTGCTTAAAATTAAAACATAACTGTTATGAAATATTTGATATTATGCTATTGCCTGTTCATTTTTACAGGCGCGCTGGCACAGCAGGATACCCTGCACCAAAAACGTAAAATCTATTTTGGCCTTGGTTTTAGTTTGGGCAATGGGGGCGAAAACGGTCTGTATGCTGACCTTGATTTTTATCTGCAGAAAAAGAACAGTTATATTTCACTTAAAGTATCGGAAGTAGAGCACATCAGGATCTTTTATTTTGGTGGTTTGCCAGAGCCACGTGTTTCCGATATCGGTATTTTAGTGGGCAAGAGTTATACTTTTAGCCGTTATCATTATTTAAAGTTCGGTGTGGGTTTATCATTGGTTAACCAGATAAGCCGTGGTGCATTTTTATATAACGATTGTAATAGGCCCGGTGGATGCCTTTTTAGCAATAATGTATATGAAACCATAAGGAAGAAGCCGATAGGTTTACCGCTCGAAATAAAGTACGGCATTTATCTGGATAGAACAGCAGCTGTTATTGCCGGTTTTTCTGCAAATCTGAACAGTGTGCAATCTTTTTATGGAATATCTTTAGGGATGGCGGTCGGCCGATTGAAAGATAAGGTTAAGCCCAAAATAGTTTCAAAAGGATAAGTTTATTCTAATACGGTGGGTTTTATTAACTACACAGGCCTTTGATAATAAACCTGATGGACGCGGCAGCTCCCGACCTTGGGAGGGACTACAGCAAACAGCAGGACTGAACATTTTTAATTGCACCTACTCTCATTTTCTACAAAATTAACTGGTACCTGGCTTTGAATGATTGAATTTTGAATGAGTGTGTGAGGGGAGGACTCAAATTCAATCATTCAAAATTCTCTCATTCAATTATTACGCTAATGAAAAGAAGTAGCTGCTACTTTAACTTCTTCCGTTACACCCTGATTGCTCTTAATTAACCAGAATGCAAAGAAAGCACCAACAAGTGCCATTGCTGCACCTACATAAGCAGGCGAAGTATAATCGAAGCCATACACCAATGGAAGTCCGCCGAAGAATGCACCAAGGGCATTGCCGATATTAAAGCTCGCCTGACTTGCCGATGCGGCCAGCATTTCAGAACCTTTGGCGCTTTGGATCATCAACATCTGGATAGGGGCTGCCAATGAGAAAGCGACTGCGCCGGTAACAAAAGTCATGATTAAAGCCAGGGGTTGATTTGCCGATACAAAATGTACAATGGTTAGGGTAACTACCATCACAAGTAATAAAGCCGCAGAAGCTTTTGCAGGCGAGAACTTATCGGCTAAACGGCCACCAATATAATTACCGAACATCATGCCCAAACCGGCCAGCATTAATATATAGGTTACAGCGTTTGAAGAAAAACCTGCAACATCTGTCATTAATGGTGCGATATAGCTATACCAGGTAAACAGTCCGCCTGTTCCGATTGAAATCATGAAGATAATGATCCATGCATCGCGTTTTTTAAAGAAACTTAATTCGGCCTTTAAATCGCGGTTTTTTGTTGCTTCTAAAGCAGGTAACCATAGCTTTAAGCTTAATAAAGTAACCAAACCAACAAATACCACCACTGCGAAAGATATGCGCCACGAAAAATTATGGCCAATAAAAGTACCGAGCGGCACACCCACAATATTGGCAATGGTTAAACCCATAAACATCAGCGATACGGCTTGTGCAGCTTTTCCTTTTTCGGCAATGCGACTGGCTACTACCGAACCTACACCGAAAAATGCACCATGCGGTAAACCTGAAAGTAACCGGGCAATAAATAAAGTATTAAAAGTAGGGGCAAAGGCAGAAAATGCATTGAAAACCGTGAACATGATCATCAGTGCGATCAAAATCAATTTTGGCGGATATTTACCCGCAATCATGATCAACAAAGGGGCACCGATTACCACACCCAGGGCATATGCAGAAATTAAATGTCCGGCTTGCGGAATGGTTACGGCTAAATCTTTTGAGATATCGGGCAACAAACCCATCATTACAAATTCTGTGATTCCGATGCCTAAACCGCCTAAAGTGAGTGGAAGTAAGTTCTTGTTCATAATACCCTTAGTGTTAAAATTACACTATGCAAAGGTAAGGCTTTTAAAAATAGGGGATTGTAAAAATTAGGACATTTATGGGGATGGAAGATGTGAGATGGAGGATGGTTGTTATTGTTAGATTGCTTTATTGTTGGATTGTTGTGTTCGATTGCTTTATTGTTGAATTGTTATGGTTGATGGTTGGATGGATTATGGTTGATGGCCGATGGATTAATGGTCAATTAACCAACAATTTAATTTACAGTTGGCAGTTTTCGATTAACAATTTAGCCATCGAACAATAAAGCAATTCGGTAGGCAGCTTGGATCTACAGTTAACCAATTCGAACAATTAACCGATTAACCAGACTAACAGTTGGCAATTTGCAGTTAACAATTTGGCCATCCAGCAATAAAACAATATGTTAGGCAGCTTGCAGTTAACTTGTTTAACCAAATACGACAGTTTTTAATTAGCAGTTTGCAGATAAGTTTTTATGCTAGATCCTGAAACAAGTTCAGGATGACGAGTTGCGGGAGAATTTGCAGTTAACCCCTGAGCGTAATCGAAGGGTAAACAATTAACCAGACTAACAGTTTTCAGTTGGCAATTTGCAGTTAACAAATTAGCCATCCAGCAATAAAGCAATGCGGTAGGCAGTTTCCAGTTTGCGATTTGCAGTAACCAATGAACCAATGACGAATGAACAAGTGAACCATCATCCATCTTATCTCTTCCATTTTCCATCATAAAAAAAGCTTGCCCCACCCCGTGGAACAAGCTTTTTTGGCCTTTGTAAAATTTACTACTTTGCTCTGCTGTAAGCTAAAATCTTATTGATGGTTTCATCTTGTGGATTTTTAGCCAGTCTATCTAACTTACCTTTTATTTGATCATAAAATAAGTCGATTTCTGCGTCAGATTCAATATCAGTTTTAGGCTGAAACATGTTAGGTGTAGGTAAATTTACATTGTTTTTTGATGTAGAGGTTTTTGTCATAAGCAACTGAATGTGATAAGTTTTATAAACTTAACGATTGTTCAGATGCTTTATTTCAACCCCTAAAACATTTTATGTAACAATTTCGCTACCCTTTATAGGTCATCTCCTTCGTCTTGAGCATTTTACGCAGATTACTCAGTGCATAACGCATTCGGCCAAGAGCGGTATTAATGCTTACATCAGTTAAATCTGCGATCTCTTTAAAGCTCAAATCGGCATAGTGGCGCATTAAAAGCACTTCTTTCTGCTCATCGGGCAATAAATGGATCATTGCTTTTAAATCTTTATGGGTCTGATCGCGGAGCATTCTGTCTTCTGCGCTCTCATCATAAAAGTGTAGCATATTGAAGACATCCATTCCGTCGGAACTGGTGATGATGGGTGTTCTTTTTTCTTTTCTGAAATAATCGATAACCAGGTTGTGCGCAATACGCATTACCCAAGGCAAAAACTTACCTTCTTCGTTATATCTTCCCGATCGCAGGGTGTTGATTACTTTTATAAAAGCATCCTGAAATATATCCTCCGCCAGATATTGGTCCTTAACCAATAAGTAGATAGAGGTATAAATTTTACTTTTATGTCTTCTTAAAAGTTCCTGCAATCCATTCTCGTTCCCGGTAATATATACCTTTACCAGGTCCTGATCGTTATATGATTGTAAATTCATAGGTTTACCTACACTAAATCCCTTACTATTTGCCAAAAATTAATTTGTAGATGTTTAATTTCTATAGCTCTTCTCCTATGTTTTTTGAATGTGTCAGTTTGGTTTTGAGGTTGTTAATATCCAAAGAAAGTTATTTTTTTATCAAAAAACAAAAAATAAAATGTTAAAAAATAAATTAACCGTCTGAGTACCCTATTTTTGTAATTCCAAAAACCCTAACCACATTCTGGGGTTATACAATATATTCTTTACAATACATGAGCAAAAAAGAGGCCGAAAAAGATCCGCATAAAAATATTATCATAAAAGGTGCCCGTGTGCACAACCTAAAAAATATCGATGTTGCCATCCCGAAGAATAAACTTGTGGTGGTTACGGGTATGTCGGGTTCGGGCAAATCATCACTGGCTTTCGATACTTTATATGCCGAAGGGCAACGCAGGTATGTAGAAAGTTTATCATCGTATGCCCGTCAGTTTATGGGCAGGATGAATAAACCCGATGTTGATTATATTAAAGGAATTGCCCCGGCAATTGCCATCGAGCAAAAGGTAATTACTTCCAACCCACGCTCAACGGTTGGTACCTCTACCGAAATTTACGATTACCTGAAGCTGCTTTTCTCGCGTATCGGTAAAACCATTTCACCGGTTTCGGGCAAAGAGGTTAAAAAAGATTCAGTAAGTACAGTGGTAGATTATGTAAATGCCATGCCTGAGGATACTACGGTAACCATTTTCTGTCCGCTGTATCCGCACAATAACCGTACGATCAAAGAAGAACTGGCCATTTTATTACAGAAAGGCTTTTTGCGGGTATTGATCAACAATAAAATTGAAAAGATAGAATCTGTTTTGGATGATGCCGGTTTTAAGGATGCAGAATTAACGGATGATAAAACCGTTCAGATCCTGATTGATCGTATTGTTACCAACCAGGAAGAAGAAACATTAAGCCGTTTGGCCGATTCGGCACAGACTGCTTTTTTTGAAGGCAAGGGCGATTGTTATGTAGAGGCCGAGGGTACTACCAAACATTTTAGCGACCGCTTTGAGCTGGATGGTATCAAGTTCGAGGAGCCTACACCGAACTTTTTCTCGTTTAATAATCCTTATGGTGCATGTAAGCGCTGCGAAGGTTACGGTAATGTGATCGGGATTGATGAAGATCTTGTTATTCCTGACAAAAGCAAAAGTATTTACGATAATGCAATTGCGCCATGGCGTGGTGAGAAAATGAATGTATGGTTGCAGAATTTTATCAAAGCTGCTCCTAAATTTGAATTTCCCATCCACCGTCCGTACAGTGCCCTAACTGAAAAGGAGCAGCAGTTACTTTGGACAGGGAATAAATATTTTGCCGGCCTGGATGCTTTCTTTAAAGAACTGGAAGAGCAGACCTATAAAATACAGTACCGTGTAATGTTGTCGCGTTACCGTGGAAAAACCACCTGCCCTGATTGTAAAGGCTCGCGTTTACGTAAAGATGCTTCTTATGTTAAGATTGCAGAAAAATCTATTATTGATGTGGTTTTAATGCCATTATCAAAAGCGCTGGTTTTCTTTAACGAACTGAAATTAAATGCCAACGACACCAAAATTGCCAAACGTTTATTGGCCGAAATTGATAACCGTTTCCTTTATTTAAACAATGTGGGTTTGGGTTACTTAACCTTAAACCGTTTATCGAATACCTTATCGGGTGGCGAATCGCAAAGGATCAATCTGGCTACTTCGTTGGGAAGTAGTTTGGTGGGCTCTATCTACGTGCTCGATGAACCGAGTATCGGTTTGCACCCACGCGATACGAATAAACTGATCGAAGTATTGGTTTCGCTCCGCAATGTAGGTAATACTGTTATCGTGGTAGAGCATGAGGAAGAAATGATGCGTGCAGCCGATTACATTATCGATATTGGTCCCGAGGCAGGTACGCATGGTGGTAACCTGGTTTTCAGCGGCAATTACGAAGAGATTTTAAAAGATAAAAACAGTTTAACCGGTCGTTATTTATCCGGGCTGGAAAAAATTGCTATTCCGGAGAAACGCCGTAAGTGGAAAGATCATATCCTGATTAAAGGCGCGAGGGAAAACAACCTGCAGAATATCGATGTAAAATTCCCGCTTGGTGTTTTTACCGCGGTTAGTGGTGTTTCGGGTTCGGGAAAGACGAGTTTGGTTAAAAAAATATTATATCCGGCACTTCAAAAAGCCATCGGCAATTATGCCGGGGAACAAACCGGTGCGTACGATGGTATTTTCGGTAATTACGATCTGGTAAGTGCGGTAGAAATGGTAGATCAGAACCCTATCGGACGCTCGAGCCGTTCGAACCCGGTTACCTATGTAAAGGCCTGGGATGATATCCGTGCCCTATTTTCGGGTTTGGCAACAGCAAAAGCTGCGGGATTAAAACCGGCTGCTTTCTCTTTTAACGTAGAGGGTGGCCGTTGCGATGTTTGCCAGGGCGAGGGCGAAGTGAAGATCGAAATGCAATTTATGGCCGATATTTATCTGCCATGCGAAGCCTGTAACGGTAAACGTTTTAAACAACAGGTTTTAGATGTAACCTATAAAGAGAAAAACGTATCCGAAATTCTGGATATGACAATTGATGAAGCGGTTGATTTCTTTAAGGATGAGCAAAAAATCCTGAATAAATTAAATCCGCTGGTTGATGTTGGTTTAGGCTATGTGCATTTGGGGCAATCTTCGAATACTTTATCAGGTGGTGAGGCGCAACGTATTAAACTGGCTTCGTTCCTGATCAAAGGTAACAATGCCAATAAAACACTGTTTATTTTTGATGAGCCGACTACCGGTTTACACTTCCACGATATTAAAAAGCTACTAAAGGCGTTAAATACTTTGATAGAGCAGGGAAATACGATTCTGGTGATCGAACACAATATGGATATGATCAAATGTGCCGATTGGGTGATTGATATCGGCCCTGAAGGTGGCGATGGCGGCGGTCAGCTGGTATTCGAAGGGGTTCCCGAAGACCTGGTTAAGGTCGAAAAATCGTATACCGGAAAATATTTAGCATCGCATTTAAATTTAAATCCATAATTTCGGCAATGCTTTTTCTAACGTTTTTCATTGGCATCATTCTCAATGCCATGGGCTATATACCTCCGGGCAACATTAACCTTACTGTTGCGCAGCTCGCCATTAACAAGGGCATGCGCCAGGTTTGGTATTTTATCCTGTCGTTCTCCTGTGTAGAAGTATTTTTTACTTTCGGTATGATGCGTTTTGCGAGATGGGCCATGAGCGATATCAACCCTAACGAAGCGGTAAGCGAAGTACGGTTGAGTACCCTGGTTGATTGCTTTATGATCGTAATGTTTTTGGTAATGGGTACCATTACCTGGAAAAACCGGAAAAAAGCACCTAAAACAAGTAATAAAAAAGAAGATAAACGCAGCGGAAGTGTATTGTACGGACTGATTTTAGGGGTACTAAACCCTGTTCAGATCCCATTTTGGCTGTTTTTCGGCAACTACGTAATTTTGCACCAATGGATAGAAACGGATTATCTTTCATTAGTGATTTTTAGTTTGGGCTCGGGCGTGGGTTCTTCGCTGGCACTTTATCTATACGCGCATTTTGCAACCTATATACAGGAGAAATTTGCGTTAAGCAGCTTGATCATCAATAAATCGATTGCGATATTTTTGTTTGCACTGGCGGCATATCTGGTGGTAAAACAGGTGATTGTTATTCTTTAAAAAGACTGATTTTTAATAGCCCTCATTTCGATCGCAGTGGAGAAATCTACCGAAAATTAGTATACCATGGTTTTTTTGCCACGGAGGCACTGAAAACACGGAGGACTTTTTTCATACCTCCCAAGGTCTGTGTCCCCACAGACCTTCGCATAAGTCCTTTTAAGTATTGTTTAAATATTTATTGCTTTTCGTTCTGTGAGGAAATAGACCGGGAAAATGAAAGCTTTGCATTTCCTAGCTTGATAGACCCTGAAATAAATTCAGGGTGACGATTTTCCCAAGGTCTGTGTTCCAAGGTTTGTGTCGCCACAAACCTTCAACTTAAGTCATTTCTAAGTATTTTTTAAAATAATGTTTCTTTTTGCTCTGCCGATATACAGACCAGTGGCAAAGCTTTTCTGTTATAAAATTGATACACGGATAAGGTTCTGTTAACCTAATCATAACATTAAATTTATGTTTAAGAAGTTTCATCAGCCTAATATTGGGCTTTGATACAAAACATATTTTATCCTTATGTCTAACAGACGGTTTTTTCTGAAAAATAGTTTGGCTGCTGCGGTAGTAGCCAGTATTTCGCCAGTTCTTTCTTCTTTTGCAGATGAGCTGCATCCTGTTCCTGCCAAATCTGGTAAGGCGCCTAAATTACGGTTTGCCATTGCATCAGATGGTCATTACGGACAGCCGGGAACGGAATATAAACTCAACCACGAGAATATTGTAAAGTGGCTGAACGAGGCCCACGATAAAAATCCATTAAATTTTGTGATCATTAACGGAGATCTGGTACACGATCGTCCTGATCTGTTGGCTGAAGTTAAAAAGGATTATTACGACAAACTGAAAGTTCCTTTTTATGCCATACCCGGTAACCACGATCATGCAGATACCAAAATCTGGAAATCGGTTTTTGGTTATGAGGATAATTTCTCATTTGAAAAAAATGGGATAGGCTTCGTGCTGGCTAATACTTCAGATACAAAAGGAACCTATTTATGCCCAAACAACGATTTTTTGAAACAGGAACTCGATAAATTTAAAAACCTGAAAACGGTGTTCGTGGTGCTACACATTCCGCCACACTCGTGGGTACCCGAAAGCCCTTTTGTAGAATGTCCCGATACGATTAAACTATTGCACAGTTATCCTAATGTAAAAGCGGTTTTTCATGGTCATGATCATAGTTTGGATGCCGTTTTTTATACTGATAAACTGCCACATTTTTTCGATGCACATATTGGCGGCAACTGGGGTACGGCCTATAAAGGTTACCGCATTGTAGAAGTTGATGAAGATAATAAGATCCAAACTTATCAGGTAAATGCAAGTGCATCGCCGGTGTTAAATGAAACCAAATTCTAAGAAATGAGAAAGACAATTTTGATACTCTTTTTTGCCGGTGCTGTTTTAAATTGTGCTGCACAGAAAAAAGACGGATTTAAGCCAGAAATAAAAACCGGTACGAATACAGCCCAACCATTTCTTTTTTCTTTAAATACGCTAACTACAGAGAATCCACGTTGGAATATCCATTATTCGGGCAGCTATGGCGAAAGAACCAATGGACAGTTTGGCTATGATGGCTTAGGACAGCAATTTGGCGTTAAAGGTTATCTGGGAAGCAGATTTACGCTGTATGCAACGGCGGCGGTTGGTTTTGCCAATAGCGGAGGAATTACTTCTGCCGAACAGGCTGAAGTAATCAGGGATTTTTTGGGCGGAAAGGGCATTGCAGGTTTTAGATTGGGTGCTGGTTTAGGATTAAGCAGGGATTGGTCGAACGTTGGTTCGGCAATCAGCAGGATTACGGCTTCATTCGACCGAACAAACTGGCGGATGTTGGGTAACCTACGTTTCGAAAAAGCTTTTGATAAAACCAGGGACAAACTCGATTTTATCAGCAGTTTTGGGTATCAGCACCGTGTATCGAATGTTTTATATATAGGATTTGAAGCTTTAGGCCAGGATTTAGAAGGTTTTTGGGAAAAAGATGAGGCAGAAGGTGGCGCAAAAGTAATGATCGGACCATCTATCAATCTGGAGCCAAACCATTCGAAACTTTCTTTCTCTATTTCTGGTGGACCTGTTTTTTACGCTACCCGCAGTCAGGTAATTCCATCTGAGGCTATCCGCGAAATCGGTTCCACTGCATCGGGCAATGGCTATACGATCAGAGCTCTGGTTAATTTTAATCTTCACCGCTAGTATTGTGGATATTCAATCAAGAAAATGAAAAAAATATACTTTTTAATATTGTTGTGTTTCTGTTTTGTTCAAAAGGGATTTGCTCAACTGCCCGGTAAAAACGAAACCACAAAACAAATTTTATTGCCCAATGGCTGGAAACTGAGTCCGGCAGGTCATTCCCTGCAACTGGGCGATCTGCCTTTAAATATGCAGCTTAGTAATTCTGGCAAATACATCGCTATTACCAACAATGGTCAAAGCACGCAATCGCTGCAGCTGATCAATCCTAAAACCGAACAGGTAATTGATGAGAAAGAATTGGGCAAATCGTGGTATGGAATTGCTTTCAGTAGAGATGAAAAGCACCTTTATGCATCTGGTGGAAACGATAATGTAATCCTGGATTTCAATATTCAGAATGATAAGTTTGCCAAAAGCGATACCATTAAATTGGGTCCGGTTTGGCCAAAGGGTAAGATCTGTCCGGCGGGAATAGTTGTAAACAAGAACAACAACAGGTTATATACGGTAACTAAGGAAGATAGTAGTTTATACATCATCAATCCGGGTGAAAAACAGATCCTGAAAAAAATCCAGCTGCCTGCAATTGCTTATAGCTGCGTTTTATCTGCAGATGAAAACAAACTGTACGTTTCACTTTGGGGTGGAAAATCGGTAGCGGTTATTGATCTGGCTGCTGAAAATATTGCAAAACTCATTCCTGTAGGCGACCACCCAAACGAACTGTTAATCAATAAAAAGGGGAATATCCTATACGTTGCCAATGCGAACGATAATACGGTTTCAGTAATCAATACGGTAAATAATAAAGTAATCGAAACCATTGCCACAACACTTTATGCTACACAGCTAACCGGTTCTACCACGAACGGATTGGCTTTGAGTGCCAATGAAAAAACTTTATTTATTGCAAATGCCGATAACAACTGTCTGGCTGTTTTTGATACCAGTAAACTGGGAACGAGTTTAAGTATGGGCTTTATTCCGGTAGGCTGGTACCCAACCAGTGTTAAGGTTTTAGGCTCGAAAATTTTGGTTACCAACGGCAAGGGAAATACTTCGATGGCCAACCCGCAGGGGCCACAACCGGTTTCGAAAATTGATAATAGTGGTTATCACATGGGCAGTACGGCCAATAGCAGGTTACAATATATTGCCGGACTTTTTAAAGGTACCTTATCAATTATTGATGCCCCAAAACCGGAACAGTTAAAAGTATATACCAAACAGGTTTATGCCAATACGCCCTTTACCGATAAAAGAACGGCTATTGCTGATGGAGAGGCTGGAAATCCTATTCCGCGTAAAATGGGCGAAAAATCACCCATTAAACATGTTTTCTACATTATTAAAGAAAACCGTACCTACGATCAGGTGCTAGGTGATCTTAAAAAAGGAAACGGTGATTCTTCACTAACCCTTTTTGGCAGGAAAATAACACCTAATCAGCACGCTTTTGCCGAAAATTTTGTGCTGCTCGATAATTTTTATGTTGATGCGGAAGTAAGTGCCGATGGTCATAACTGGAGCATGGCGGCTTATGCAACAGATATAGTAGAAAAAACATGGCCAACCAGTTATGGCTCACGTGGTGGATCAACCAATTTTGAAGGTGGCCGCCCCGTTACCTATCCAAAAGGTGGCTTTATCTGGGATTATTGCCAAAGGGCAGGGGTAAGTTACCGCAGTTATGGTGAGTTTGGTGCTTATAGCAAGGCGAATATCAAATCGTTGCAGGGACACATGTGTGCAGCCTCGCCGGGTTTTGATATGGATATTAAAGACCAGGTTAGGGTAGATGCCTGGCAGCATGATTTTGATTCGTTACTGGTAGCCGGTGCTGTGCCGCAGTTTAGTACCCTGAGGATCTCAAACGATCATACCAGTGGACAGAAAAAAGGAAAATACTCTCCACAGGCCGCTGTTGCGGATAACGATCTGGCTGTTGGCCGTATTTTAGAGCATTTATCACAAAGTAAGATCTGGAAAGAATCGGTTGTGTTTATTCTGGAAGATGACGCACAGAACGGACCAGATCATGTTGATGCGCACCGGTCGCCAGCTTATGTGATAGGGCCATATGTTAAAAGAAATACCCCTGTACATACCATGTATTCTACTTCGGGTTTTTTAAGAACGATGGAACTCATTTTGGGTCTGCCTCCAATGAGCCAATACGATGCTGCTGCAATGCCACTTTATGAGTGTTTTACAGCTACGCCCGATCTTACACCTTATAAAGTAATCCAGCCCTTAATTGATCTTGATACCCGGAATGTTGCTATGAACGAGAGTAGTAAACGCTCAGAAATGTTCAACTTTGCAAAAGAAGATGCTGCACCGGATTTAGATCTGAATGAGGTAATCTGGAAGTCGGTTAAGGGAGAACAATCGGTAATGCCGGCACCTAAGCGAAGCGCATTCGTAATTTTAGAAAAAAAGAAAAAAGACGATGATGATTAATTGTCAATCATTTCCCACACTAACTATAAACAAAGAGGCAATTTTCGGTTAGAAAATTGCCTCTTTGTTTATCACTATTAATCGGACGGTATGTTGCCGTTTTTTAGAAAAGCAATTCCTGTGCTTATTTGAATGTTAGTCCTGCTTTTTGCTTGTAGTCCCGATTAGAAAAAAATCGGGAGCTACCGCTGCAATCAGGTTTAAAATGGGTAATATCTTGCTACTATTCAGGGCTGATCAGCATGATGCAGAGATGTCGCATTTCAACATCCTGTAACCCCGAATAGCATTACTTGCCGTGCCACCTAAACCTGATGGCAGCGGTCCCGATTTTTTCATCGGGATTAAGCGAACAGCAGGACAGGATGAACAGAAATGCTACTGTATCTGATTTCCAGAAAATGAAAATGATTCTCCTGATTTTTACGCAGTAATAACGATTTTATCTACAATTTCCAGTCTGGTCTTTCGAAATGGCAGGTATAACCGTAAGGATTTTTCTGTAAATAATCCTGATGTTCTTCTTCAGCATTCCAGAAATCGGTTTCAGGAACTACCTCGGTAACAATTTTTCCAGGCCATTTACCCGATGCATCCAGTTCTGCAATCAAAGTGTTTGCGGTTTCTTTCTGTTCTTCACTATTGTAAAAAATGGCCGAACGGTAAGAGGTACCAACATCATTTCCCTGACGGTTACGGGTACTTGGATCGTGGATCTGGAAGAAATATTCCAATAATTTGCGGTATGATAAAATAGCGGGGTCGAAAACCACTTCAATGCCTTCGGCATGTGTACCATGGTTACGGTAGGTTGCATTGGGAACATCGCCGCCGGTATAACCTACAACAGTAGAAACTACACCAGGGTAATGACGGAATAGTTCTTCTACTCCCCAAAAGCAACCGCCAGCAAGAATGGCTTTTTCAGTATTCATATATCTTTCCTTTTTTTTGATTAACTAAAGATACGGCGAAGATGTGTAAAGGGAAAGTAAAGAACGAATGGTTTAATCATAAAACTATTCCTTGCATTGTTTTATTGTTCAATTGTTGGAGTTATCACGCGGCGCCAAACGCTTAGCGCGCAGATTGTCCTATTGCGTAATGGTTTTATTGTTGAGTGTTATCGCCTTTCGCTTAACGCCAAACGCTTATCGCAACCCGCCTAACGCAACCCGCTAAACTCCATAAAACTTACATTGTTTTTTTTGGAAGAGCTTACCGCAATTCCTTTTTCTGTTTTATCGGTGAAGGTAAAGCCTTCCAGTTCGTCGGTTTTATCAGTGTCGATTACGGCTAAAACAGATTCATGTCCATTTGTAATTGATTTCTCAAGATCAACGAGAGTTAAGCGCCATTTACGGCCTTCAACCTGGTTTTGTATTAAAACAAGTATACCTTTATCGGCAATCCAGTGCAGGTTTTGCACCCATGGCGAACAGGTGAATTTTTTAGATAAAACACCCTTTTCGCTGGTTTTGTTAGCCTTTGCCAAAGCTTTTGGATCGTACAAACGTACTTCGTTTGCTTTGTTGCCATAATCGGCAGTAGCCACAAACCATTTTCCTTTATAGTTTACGTATTCTGGTCGAGTGCCCTGGATACAGGCATCATCATCGATGGTTTTAACAAGATTTCCGTCCAATGTTTTTGTTTTTAAGAAACCATCCCAATTTATACAGTTGATTACAGCTTTCCAAACGGTGCCCTCTGCATTTTGGCGGACCGAATTGCCCACAAAAGTCGGTAAACCCTCGTGATAAGCTACTCCGGTAGGGTGTTTAATTATGTTTTCACCTTTAATGGTAAAACGGTATTCTTCGTGTTGATAAATCAGTGAGTCCTTTTGTAAATGATACTTGCGCATTACACCAACTTCCCTGTCGCCATAAAGAAAATAATTTCCGTTTTGGTAGGATATACCCTGACATGCGCCTAACGAATCAATGGTAACCGTTTTGGCAATCTTACCGTTTGTATTGCTATACCTGGCTACGAAAAACATCACCACCAGCACTAAAATTGGATTTAAGGTTTTCATCATTAAAAGATCTAAAGGTTCATCAAATGTATATACGCCTGCTAAAAAAGGAGAGCATGAAGAAAAACAGGGCAAACGGCTTAAATATTTGAAAGCAAATTACCGGTTTTCCCATTAACGAAACATTAACAGGATGTTATCTATTCGGATTTAGTAAATCGATATAGTAGAGGAATAAAGTGGATTTAACATTAATTTAAAGTTACCTCTTTAATTCGGGTAAAGAGTTAATGTTGGGGATACATAGTGTTAAAAATACACTAATACTTTTGCCGCAGTAGAACGCTCCATAAATTACCTGTTAACCCATAAGGATAAGCCTATGTAAATGTGAAATCTACGATCTCTACCTCGAAAAACACAAAACCCAATACATTTCGAAACCATTACTAAGAACAAAAAGATGACATCATTTTTTTTAACCGCGGGTATGAAAAATACCTGCAGGAAATTGCTTTTTCCATTAGGATTACTGGCCATCTGTAATACTAATGCTATTGCAATAAATAATGTAACACCCATATCGGGGTTGCATAACCATGCATTTGCCTCGGTAAGTGGAACGGTTACCGATCAGAATAACCAGCCATTGCCGGGCGTAAGCGTATTTGAGAAAAAGACAAAAAAAACAACCGTTACCGATAGTAATGGTAAATACTCGATTACTGTTGATGAAGGTGCCGTTCTGGTATTTTCTTATATCGGTTACGATAACCAGGAGGTTGTGGTTAACGGTCGTCAGAGCATTAATATCGTTTTAAAAGAAAGCAGCAATACGTTAAATGAGGTTGTGGCTATTGGTTACCAGAAAATTAGAAAATCTGACGTAACCGGAGCCATCAGCAGTGTTAAGGCAAGCGAAATGAATTTAACCTCGCCAACAGTAGGGCAGGCATTGGTTGGTAAAGTTGCCGGTGTGCAGGTATCGCAAACCAGTGGCGCGCCTTATTCGGGTACCAAAATCAGGGTGAGGGGTATCGGTTCAATCAACGCGAGTTCTGATCCTTTATACGTGATTGATGGTTATCCGGCAGGTAACAACGTATCCATCAACCCGGAGGATATCGAAACCATTGATATCTTGAAAGATGCCGCATCTGCAGCCATTTATGGTTCAAGGGCATCAGGTGGGGTAGTATTAATTACCACCAAAAGAGGTACCGATGGAAAAGGAAAATTTGAATATGATGTTCAGGGTGGAATTTCCCAATTGGCCAAAAAAGTGAAATTATTGGATGCCAACCAGTTTATACAGTTATTAATTGATGGCCGTAACAATGCCTATAAAGATTTATGGGTAAACTCCGGTAAAACCTGGAACGATGCCATGTTTAGCGATAACAATGCTACACGTATTGCCAATGTAGGTAACGGAAGCAGTGTAAGTATCCCTGCTGATCTATATAATTTCAGTACGCAACAAGCCATTCCAGCTGCTTATAATACCGATTGGCAGGATGAACTTTACCGCAACGCTGCCTTTCAACGCCATAACCTTTCATTTTCTGGCGGTACCAAAGATGTAAAATACTTTTTAAGCGGTGGTTATCAGAATAACGATGGTATCGTAACCAACACCAACCAGAAGGTAACCAATTTTAGGGGTAATATTGATGGTAACATCAGTGAGCGCTTACATGTAGGTGCCAACATTTCTTATACCCAGAACGATAACCGCGAGGTGAGGGAAGGCCGTTACGATTTAAGTCCGATGATGTCGGCATTAATTTATCTGCCTTATTTACCTGCAAGGGATGCGAACGGAAACCCGATCCAGTTCGGAATGGGTGCTTTGGCTTCTCAGTATGGTATCCAGAATCCTGAAAATCCTTTAGCTACGGTTGAACAGTTAAAAATTACCAGAAAAGGTGCCAGAAGCACTTATAACGCCAATGCTACTTATAAAATATTGGAGGGCTTGAATTTTAAGGCTAACCTGGGTACGCAAACCTATAACGAAAAATACGATTTCTATCTGCCAACCAGTTTAAGCAACGGTAATAATCCTCCATACTCTACAGCCTCAATTGCTGCTGCAACTGCTATTGCGCAAACGCTTAGTCAGGTTGATCAGCTTGGAGAGTTTACCTTAAACTACAACAAAACCTTCGGTAAACATAAGCTGGATGTTTTAGCGGGTTACTCGGCACAGAAAACAACGAGCGATCTGATCAAGGTTTCGGCTAAAGGTTTCCAAAATGACAATATCGGTGAGATTACTGATAAAGGTGCAGATGCCAGTTTTTTCAATCTGGATAATGCAGCAAAATCTACCAACACCTTACTTTCGTACTTTGGCCGTTTCAGCTATAACTATGCGGGCAAGTATTTCTTAACAGGATCGTTCCGTCGTGATGGTTCATCAAGGTTTGGTCCTTTAAACAAATACGGTAACTTCCCTTCGGTAGCTGCTGGCTGGAATCTTTCGGAAGAAGATTTTTACAAAGGTTTTCTTGGCGATCAGTCAACAGTTAAGTTAAGGGCAAGCTGGGGTTTGAGCGGAAACAACAACATCCCGAATTACCGTACACAACAGGAAATGAGCGCACCGGGAGGTGTGGTTTTTGGAAACGCGATTTCAACGGCGATCTGGCCAAATTCTATCCAGGATCCAAAACTCGGATGGGAATCTACTTCACAGTATAACTTTGGTACCGATATCGGCCTGTTTAAAAACCGTTTAAATATCATTGCCAATTACTATTTAAGTTACTCGTACAATTTATTGTTCAACCAACCTATTTCGGCGGTATCGGGTACTTCATCAATCTTGACCAACCTGGCCGACAGTAAAATCAGGAATAAAGGTTTCGATATCCAATTGGATGGACGCATTATCCAAAAGCAGGATTTTACTTTGGGTTTAAGCGGAAACATTGCGGTTAACCGTAACAAGGTATTAAATATGGGTGGTGCAAGTACCATTTTAACCAACGGTGCAGAACGCTCGTATTTAACACACATTACACAAGAAGGTCAGCCGGTAGGGATGTTCTACGGCTTTAAAGTGCTGGGCAGGATTACAGCCGATAATTTAGGTAAAGTTGCCCCATCGGCATCGGCCACCAACCCGGCCAAAATAGGCGATCTTTACTTTCAGGATACCAACGGCGATGGCATTGTTAACGATGCAGATAAAACCGTAATCGGTACACCATATCCTAAATTTACTTATGGTTTCTCTTTAAATACATCGTATAAAACTTTTGATTTAAGGGCATCTTTCAACGGATCATACGGTAACCAGGTGTTGGATGGACAGGATTATTACCTGTACAACTTCGAAGGTTCGGGTAACCAATATGTAGATGTTGCCGATCGTTACCGCAATGAAGCGAATCCGGGCAGTGGTTTAAATTACCGTGCATCGCGTGCAGGTACGCAGAGTAACAGTACACGTTTATCGTCATTTTATATTCAGGATGGATCTTATTTCAGGTGTACCAACATCACTTTGGGTTATAGTTTTCCTAAAACGATCGTAAATGCACTTAAAGTGAGCAATATCCGCGTTTATGCAAGTGTTGATAATGCCTTTACCATCACCGATTACAAAGGTTATAACCCTGAGGTTGATTACAGCGGAGGCTCTAACCTAACGCCTGGCGTTGATTATGGTAACTACCCATTGGCAAGAACCTACAATTTGGGTGTTAAACTTACTTTTTAGAATTAAGGAAATGAAGAACAATATTTATACAATTTTGGCCCTTGGTGCGGTTTTAACACTGGGTGCATGTAAAAAAGATTTTTTGGCGCAAACCAATCCGAATGCGGTTACTGTTGATGATTATTTTAAAACAGAAAACGACGTATTATTAGCGGTAAATGGTGCTTATCAATCACTAAGGAGCAGCAATACCATGGGTGAAAACAGCGGCCTGTTTACCGATGAGCGCTCGGATGATACCGGAAGAAATGATAACCAGAGTAATGCCGGCGAACCGTTCCAGTTTAACGATTTCTCTCTGTTGCCAAGTAATTCTTACTTAAAAGCACACTGGCTGGCACTTTATAATGCCATTACGCGTAGTAATGTTATTTTATCGAACATTGATAAGGTAAGTTTTGCAAACGCTGCAACTAAAGCCAACTATGCTGCAGAAGCCAAATTTATCAGGGCAATTATGTATTTCGAACTGGTAAGGAAATGGGGGCCTGTGCCTTTGGTTACCAAACAATTGGTTACCACTGATGAGGTTACTGCGGCAACATTCCGTGTACCCGAGGCTGATGTATACAATCAGATTGTGGCTGATTTAAAAGATGGTTTAAACAGCACTTTGCCTAACTTTCAGGCAACAGCCAATATCGGCAGAACATCTAAAGCAGCAATTAATGCTTATTTGGGTAAGGTTTATTTAACAATGGCTACAACATTGCCGAATAATAAGGCCGAAAACCTTACCAATGCCAATACTTACCTAACAGCAGCTTACAACATGAAAGCTTTTGGTAATTTATCAGAAATCCCCTATACCGATGTTTTTGATGTGGCCAAGAAAACCACCTGTAAGGAATTGATTTTTCAGATTTCTTATAAACAGGGCGATATCAATTACAGCTCGAGCATTGCTGCAAACAACCAGGCAAAAGGAGAAACCATTAACTCGTTAAAGGTTTCTACAGGTATTGGCGGCAATGTTACGCTTGATCTTATAAACGAATACGAAACTGCCGATCCAAGAAAAGAGTTCTCTGTAAAGTTTGCCAACGACGCTACCGTTAAAGATTGGTTTATTACCAAATTC
>NZ_DJDT01000062.1 GCF_002432345.1 Pedobacter sp. UBA5917 | reverse complement strand
AGGAATGCCTGTAAAACAGTTGATCCATTCATTCTTAAAACCCAAGAATTGTAATTTTAAACCTCGAAGGTTTCGAAAAACCACAACGTTTAATTGAAAAGCTTAACTTTGCCAAGTTTTTATATAGATTTTTTAGGGTGATACTTTAACCATCTTCCTTTTTACATATTCCATTTTACATAAAATGAAAACTTATTTTCGTTTATTATCATTTGCCAAACCCATAGAAAAGTTCGCAATACCTTATGTGATCACCACAGTATTTGCCATTTTTTTTAATACATTTCTTTTTACACTACTTGGTCCTTTAATGCAGGCATTGTTTTTAGGGAAATGTGATGACCCGACCAAAATTGCTGAAGATAAAAGTTCATGGGATTTATTGGGCCGCTTTAATAATTACATCGATGGCATTATTGCTGATGATAAAATCCTGGCGCTAAAAGTAATCTGTGTGATTATTATCGGGACCGTATTTCTCGCCAACTTTTTCCGTTATTTTGCTCAGCGCTTTATGGAAGATTTACGTGTACATACGCTGTTAAATATTCGTAAAACCGTTTTTAACAATGTAATGAACCTTCATGTTGGTTATTTCAACAACGAACGCAAAGGCGATATTATATCAAAAGTAGCATCAGATGTACAGGTAGTGCAGTTTACGGTAACCAATACACTACAGGTTGTTTTTAAAGAACCATTACAACTGCTTTTTTTTATTGGCGTGCTGATTTCTATATCTGCCAAATTAACCCTTTTTTCTTTATTAGTTATTCCCGTTTCTGGCTTTATCATCAGTAAAATCGTTAAAAGATTAAAGCAACAGGCTACACAATCGCACGAATCTTTTGCAAAAATGATCGGCTTTTTGGATGAGTCGTTAAGCGGTATAAAGATTATTAAGGCCTTTAATTCTACTGAACGGACCAAAGAAAAATTTGATAACGAAAACAGATTTTACTCATTTATCAATAGAAAAATGGCCAGGAGACAACAATTGGCCTCGCCGGTTTCTCAAACACTGGGTGTTCTGGTTGTTGTATTTATCCTTTTATATGGTGGTACACTGATATTAAGTGGACAAGGCGATCTGAAAGCAGCAGAATTTGTAGTTTACCTGGCCACATTTTCGCAGGTGCTACAGCCTGTAAAAGCATTGGCAGATTCGTTTAGTGGTATCCATTCGGGTATTGCGGCCGGCGAACGGGTGTTGGATCTGATTGATACCGAGCCTGCACTTAAAAATAAAACCGGTGCAGAAGTATTAGACAATTTCAGCACAGCACTAACCCTACAGGATGTTTCCTTCTATTATGGCGACAAACAGGTACTAAAAAACATCAATATCGATATAGAAAAAGGTAAAACGGTAGCTTTGGTTGGTCCTTCGGGAGGCGGCAAAAGTACTTTGATGGATTTACTCCCACGTTTTCATGATCCAAAATCGGGTGCGATCAAAATCGACGGCCATGATTATAAAGACCTTACCGTAGAAAGCATCCGTTCGCAGATGGGGATCGTTAACCAGGAATCGTTTCTATTTAACGACAGTATTTTCAATAATATCGCCTTTGCCAAACCAGATGCAACAGAAGAAGAAGTTATTGCTGCAGCGAAAATTGCAAATGCCCACGATTTTATCCTGAATACCGAAAATGGTTACCAAACCAGCGTGGGAGATAGGGGTAATAAATTATCAGGAGGACAAAAACAGCGTGTTTGTATAGCCAGGGCCGTTTTAGCCAACCCCCCAATCATGCTTTTAGACGAAGCCACATCGGCATTGGATACAGAATCGGAAAAACTGGTGCAGGATGCGTTAAATAATTTAATGAAAAACCGTACTTCAATAGTAATAGCGCATCGTTTAAGTACCATACAACATGCGGATAAGATTGTGGTAATTGATAAAGGCGAAGTTGTAGAAAGTGGAAGCCATAATGAATTAATGAACACAAATGGTTTATACAGGCGCTTAATCGACATGCAAGCCTTTAACGACTAAACACTTAGATGAAGAAAGTATTATTTTTTATGCCTGATAACCCGCTCAAAAAAAACGCAGGGAACAGAACCAGGGCTTTAAGCATGTTAAACTACTTTAAATCAAGAAATTTTGAAATTGATTTTGTAAGCGAGTATTTCACCGGGCGCTGGAACGAAACTGATATTAAAGCATTTGAGCAATCGGGCCTGGCCAATAATACTTATGTAATTAAAAAAAAACCTTCTAAAAAAAATATACTCTATTACCTGCTTTTTTATAAGCTGCCAAATTTTTTCTATCAGAATAAGGCCTGGTTCTTTCCGCTCCAATTCCCTGAACTGGTAACCATGAGATTTAAGCGGGCTTTTAATAAAATCTTAAAAAACAGCGATTACGACTACATCTTTATCAACTATGCCAGTTGGGCTACACTGGTTGATAATAACCACCTCACCAAGAAAGCGATAACCGTAATCGACACGCACGACTTCATAACTGCCCAGCTTCAAAAGAAGGTAAATATCGGTCAGTCTTTTAAAGAAGAAATCAGGAGAATTTCATTATTCGACATTGCTTTGGCCATTTCGGTTGAAGAACAGTATATATTTAGCCAGTTCTGTAAAAACAGGGTTGCACTTGCCCCTATGATGCTGGATAAACCGGAAAACCAAAATGCTACCGAAGAAAAACCTTTCGATCTGATATATGTAGCATCCGATAACATACATAATCAAAAATCGGCCAATTGGTTTTTTAGCAAGGTATACCCATTACTACCGGGCAACATACAGATATGCATTATCGGACAGATAAATGAGCATTTATCGATAAAGGCACCCAATGTTATTGCCGTAAACTTTGCTGAAGATTTATCAACTTATTACCAAAACGCCAAGGTAGCCTTATGCCCAATGTTAACCGGCACCGGAACCAAGATAAAAGTAGTAGAAGCATTATCTTATGGCCTGCCAATAGTTTGCAATACCAGGGGCATAGATGGTTTGATCAATAAAACCAATAACGGTTGTTTGGTTAGTGACAATCCCGTTGAATTTGGGAATAATATCATCAAACTCTTAACAGACAGATCGGAATATGAAAAACAGGCAGAAAATGCATTGGCTGCTTTTAACACCAATTACGAAAAAGAACGCTGTTATAAAAATCTCGATACTGTTTTTGAAATAGTCTAAATTCCATCACACTATGAAAAAGGTTGCCGTTATTGTGCCTATTTATAAAGAAACAACCTATTTAGAGGATATATCCCTGCAACAGTGTTTCAAGGTGCTCTCTAAATCCCATCCGATTTTTTGTGTAAAACCCAACTCTTTAAATTTAAATACCAAATATCCATTTAATAACATCATCAGTTTTGATGATGCATATTTTAAAGATATTGCCGGCTATAATAAACTCATGCTCTCAGAAGAATTTTACAAAGAATTTTTAGACCATGAGTATATCCTGATCTACCAATTGGATGCTTTTGTTTTTAAAGATGAGCTAAATACCTGGTGCGAAAAAAATCTGGATTATGTAGGGGCCCCATGGCTCAGGCATAAATACCCTGACGTAATCAAAGCCGTAAAAAATAGCGTTTTGGGCTACATACACCGGAAATTCGATGTTAAACAAAAAAACACTTCGGTACCCACCGACCTCCAACGAGAGAATAAAGTTGGCAACGGAGGTTTATCTTTACGCAGAACACAGTTATTTTACACTTTAACCCAACAGTTTCAGGAAAAAATAAAAGAATATTCTTTAAATCCGGCAGCCAACTTTAATGAAGATGTTTTTTGGAGTATAGAAGTAAACAGGAAAAAAGAAATTTTAAAAATCCCTTCATATCGGGAAGCCGTGCATTTTGCATTCGAAGTTCCTGTTGACAGGGCTTTCGAACTCACCAACAATTCACTACCTTTTGGATGCCATGCCTGGAACAAAAACCTGGATGTATGGAGGCCTATATTTAAAGATTTCGGTTATTCTATTTAAACTACTACCGGGTTGTGTTAACAATTTATTTTATTAAATCTTTTGTAAGTTTGCGCGTTAAAGGCATTTTATTTTTTATTGATGCCAGATGTAAAAACACAATTTAAATGGCTTGCTGCGAGCTTTTATCAATAAAAAAATGAAAAAATACCTGATTATAGGAAGTGGGTTTGCCGGTAGTGTTATTGCAGAGCAACTTTGCAAGGATAATTTAATTGAGATATGGGAAGAAAGAAGCCATATCGGGGGCAATTGTTACACCGAAAGAGAAAAAGAAACCGGTGTAAACATCCATCAGTACGGTCCGCATATCTTTAATACCGATAATGTTGAGGTTTGGGATTATATCCAACAGTTCTGTGAGATGGTTCCCTATATCAATAGAGTAAAATCAATTTACAAAGGCAAGGTTTATTCGCTTCCGATTAACCTTCACACCATCAATCAGTTTTTTAACAAAGCTCTTTCGCCGGCAGAAGCAAAAGATTTCATACAGTCTTTAAGTGATACCAGTATTGATTCGCCTAAAAACTTTGAAGAACAGGCACTAAAATTTATTGGCAAAGATCTCTATCAGGCATTTTTTTATGGCTATACTAAAAAACAATGGGGCTGTGAACCAACAGAACTACCGGCAAGTATATTAAAGCGATTACCGGTAAGATTTAACTACAACGATAATTATTATGCAATGCCCCTGCAGGGTATTCCGAAAAACGGTTATACCGAAATTTTCGAAAAAATGCTCAACCACCCTAACATTACTGTTTATTTAAACAAAAAATTTGCAGTAAAGGATGTTGATTTTTCTGCTTACGACCAGGTTTTTTATACCGGCCCTGTTGATGCCTTTTTCGATTATAAATTTGGAAGACTTGGATACAGGACCGTTTATTTTGAAAAGCACATTGCAGAGGGTGATTTTCAGGGAAATGCTGTAATCAATTACGCTGATGAAGAAACCCCATTTACAAGAATTCACGAGCATAAACATTTTACCCCCTGGGAGGAGCACGAAAAAACGGTTTATTTTAAAGAATTCAGCAAAGAAACCGAAACAGAAGATATTCCTTATTACCCCAAAAGATTAGCTAATGATCTTGAAATTCTCGAAAAATATCAGAATGAAATAGAAACACTTCCCAACTTTACCTTTTTGGGAAGATTAGCTACCTACCGTTATATGGATATGCACCATGTAATTGCCAACGCCCTTGAAATTGCACAAAAATTTAAATAGAAATGTGGTTTAAAAAGAAAAAAAACAATGAAGAACCGAGAGAGCTTTTAAAAATAGCAATAAAAAATGCCCAAATCTCCTCAATAACAAATTTCAATTCTTTTCAAACCCGTGCCGAATCTTCTGTAAAAATGATTATGGATGCTATTAAGCTTGGCATTGATAAAGACCAATCATTTAGCCTACATACAGGCGATTTCCCTTTGGGAGATATATCACCAAACAATTTCTATTATTGCTGCGACCGGAAAGAAAATCTACATACTGCATTTCCTGATTTTATTTTCGACCATTGGCAGCAAGCCGGAATTAAAGACTTTAATTTAACCGTAAAAGAAATTACTGAGGCAAGTAGCCAGGCTTTTGTAAATAACACCATGCTTTGGATAGGAAATGTGCAAACCCATCCTAACCGAAAGAAAATTATTGAATATAGCCAGCAATTTCCCGAACTGATCGAAACATACGATACCTGTGTTGATCAACATGTAATTGATGGCAAAAAAGTACCTTACATTTCTTTAGCAGATCACACCAAATACAAATATCTGATAGACATTGAAGGCCGGGGATACAGTGGCAGGATAAAACTATTACTTTATACCAAACGCCTGCTATTTATCCAGGAAAGGCAATGGAAATCATACTATCATTTCGAACTGGAGCCCTATAAACATTTCATTCCTGTAAAAAACGACATGTCTGATTTAATCCAGCAGATCGAATTTATAGAAAAGCAGGGGCAGGCATATTACGAAAACATCGTTAACAATGCCTTTAATTTTGCGGCCGAAAATCTTAATTACGAAAGCGCCGTAAAGAGAATCCAAAATCTTCTTAATAGCAATTTATGATAAACAGAGCATCCGTTTGCGCCGTTATTGTAACCTACAATCGTTTGGCTTTCCTAAAAGAATGCATTATATCTGTGCTGAATCAAACATCTGCTCCGGATAAAATAATCATTGTTAACAATGGTTCTACCGACGGAACAAATGAGTATTTACAGCAACTTAACTTTGCACAAATAGAGGTCATCAATCAGGATAATATTGGAGGGGCAGGTGGATTTAATACGGGTATAGGAAAAGCTTACGAGCAGGATTACGAATGGATCTGGGTAATGGATGATGATGTTGAGCCCTTTAACGATTGCCTGGAGCAGCTATTAAAGTATACCGAATTATCTAAATGTATACACCCGCTAAGGGTTTTTAAAGATAATAACGAAGTTTTTAAATGGGAGCATTATTTCGATTACAGAACCTGTATGCCAATTTTGCTCAATAATGCATCTTTAAAACATAAAGATTATTGTTTTGTAAATACGGCCTGTTTCGAAGGCATGCTCATCAACCGTTCCATAGTTAAGGAAATCGGTTTGCCCCGAAAAGAGTATTTTATTGCCGGAGATGATACTGAGTATGGAGTTATGGCCAATTTCTACACCAATATCATCTACACTAAAACGGCCCAAATGTACCGCAAAAGAGTAGAAGTTTCTTCCAAAATGCGCCCATTGCAAGCTTATTATGAATACCGGAACTTATTTTTACTCAGAAAAACCTTAAAGCCTTATTTCCCTGGAGGTTTTAGTTCACTCTTTTATAAAAACCTGTTTAAGGATTTTTATAAAAGAATCAAAATTGTAATTAAAGGGAAAGAATATACCTTTAAAGAAAAAAGAACACTTATTTTAAGGATGTTTAGCGGAATTAAGGACGGTTTCAAAATGTACAAGAAAAAATAGATGGATAACACCATAAAAATATCAGTTATTATTCCCTGTTTTAACCAGGCCCATTTTTTAGACGACAATATTAATTCGTTGCTTAAACAAGACTACAGCAATTGGGAATGTATTATTGTGAATGATGGCAGTACAGACGATACGGATGAAAAATCGTTGGCATGGCAACAAAAAGACAACAGGATAAAATATGTCAGCAAGGAAAACGGTGGGTTAAGCTCGGCCAGAAATTCCGGCTTACAGCAGGCCACAGGTAATTATATCCAGTTTCTTGATGCTGATGATTTTTTGGCCTCAGATAAGTTTTCAAAATCGATTGCTAAAATAGCTGATGATGAAAATTTAATTATCATTACCAATTTTGTTCTTTTTGATAACAAAACTCAAAAACCATTACCACCATTCTGTAAACTGGAGAATAAACATTTTACGCAGAAGGCTTTATTGAACGATTGGGATAAAACTTTCAATATTCCTATCCATTGTGCCATTTTCCCCAGTAATTTGGTTAAAAAATATCCTTTTTTTGAAGACCTCAAAGCCAAAGAAGATTGGCTTTTCTGGATACAGGTTTACGAAAACAACCCACCAACAGCATTTATTGATGAGCCCCTGGCCTACTACCGCATGAGTTCCGTTAACATGACAAAGAATGACGAATTTATGCACCAAAGTGTTTTAATTGCTTACCAGAAACTAGAAAGTATCTTGAATGAAGCACAGTTTAACGCCTTGCTCAGATATAATAACACTTACTTTTTAAACGAAAACTTTCAGCTCAACAAAGAGATCAAACGGTTAAGGGAAAAGAGAAAACTGAAGTATAAAGTGAACAAAGTTTTAAAATTTCTTAAACTAAAATAGTTGTACTTATTGTCCAACCAGCCACTTCATTTTTGTTTTACTTAACAGCATGGTTAATACTATAGAAACGATGTAGGCAAAAAGAAAACGTCCTAATGTAATTGCTGTATTTACATAAATATTAAACTGGCTGAAATCCAATTTGAGCGGCTGAAATATTAATGGCAGTACCCTTTCTAAAATGATAAAATGGATGAGGTAAATACCAAAGGTTGTTTGCCTCGGTTTAAGGCTTTTTAGTGCACTGATAGGTCCCATTTTAAACAATGCTAAAAAGGCAACTAAAGAGTAAAGGATATTGGTTACCCGCAATGTATTGTATGCATCTTTTAGTCCTGAATCTAAAAGATAAAAAGCTTCGGCCATCGACATTGAAAGCGTAACCAACAGTGCCAACCCGATTACCAACCATGGAATCCTATCTACAATAGCCTTAAACTGTGAGAAATATCTGTTCAGATAAACACCTAACCACAGATAAAATACAAAACCAAAAAGTGCAGCAGAATGGGTAGTTTCAAACCATCTAAAATGCAGGTTAACACTATATACCAGCGATATCAATCCTAATAGTACACCCAACCATATTTTATACAGATAACGTTTGAACAATAACAGGATTGAAATACAGATCAGAAAGTTCAGGATAAACCAGTATGGGCTAAAAAACAGCACCATTTTTACCAGATTATAAAGATATAAAGGAAAATCAGTGTTGAATAAACCTCCACCACTTCCTTTGGCCCAAGCTACAAAACGGTCTAATATGGTTATCGCCATAAAAAGAATTACCCAAAAAAGCCAGGGTTTAACTGTATTTTTAAACCTGTTTTTTAAATACTGTTTAGCAGGATATTCCTGAAATTTATGATTAATTAAAAAACCAGCGATGAGAAAAAACGCAATGCTAACAAATTTAAAAACCTGAAGGGTAAAAGATTGTACAATAAGCGAGCTCTTATCGGCATAAAGTTCTATACTAATTGCCGAACTGTGCTCCCAAACAATTCCCATCATAGAAATGCACCTTATTGTATCAACAAAATCAAAATTCTTTTTTTCCGGTGCTGCTTGCTGCGTTAATTCAGTATTCATTAATTGGCTTTGGTAGTTGAATTTACAAATATCCGCAAAAAAGAACCTTCAACGGATTATTAATGTCCATTTAACATTTATGTATGTAAAATATTACAGTTACCAAAGTGGTTCAATCAATTACACGCTCTATAACTCTGGGAAAACTATAATCGAATGGCCTCTATCGACCCCTCCCTCGTAAGTACCTTGCATATACATTTCAGGTTAAAATCAGGGTATCCCTCTATAAATTTTTTATACTTGCTGGGTTTAAACTGCACATCGTTATATTTTACTTCGTAAGCCATTCCCTTCACCAACTGTTCTTCTACTACAAAATCTACTTCGTTACCATCGGCAGTACGCCAAAAATGCAGATGATCAGCGTCATAAAGTTGTCTCAACCTGATGTATGTATAGTTTTCCAGCAGTTCACCCTTATCTGCCCTATCATTCAGTTTAGAAAAATTGTTCAGCAAAGCATTACGCAAGCCGTTATCGTTAAAATAAATCTTTGGCATTTTGGTTAACTCTTTACGCACATTACCATAAAAAGGAGTTAGCAATTGCACAATAAAGGTTTTCTGCATTAAATAAATGTAATTTTCGATTGTGGAGCTGGCCATTTTTAATGTATTGCCCAATTCGTTGTTATTGAGCAGGTTGCTGGTTTGATCGGCCAACAGCCTTGCCAGCTGAAAAAATTTGAGCTCCTCCTTAATGCCTGCTTCTAAAACATCCTTTTTCATATAACTGTTTACAAGCTCTTTAAGCATTTCCTGCTTCTCCTGTTCAGTATCAGCCAGAACAACTGCCGGGTAACCGCCATAAACCAGGTATTCATCAAACAAACTGGTTATACGGCTTAGTTGAAGACTCTGATAAGCATGCCTCTTAATCATCTGCTGCCACTCCACGATTAAAGCATCCTCGCCTTTAAAATGAAGGAACTCATCAAACGCCAAAGGAAAAAATTCGAAAACCTTTTTCCTGCCCGCCAAACTATCCTTAAAACTTTTATCAATGTAAAATGCACTACTGCCGGTTGCAATAATTTTTAGTGTTGGCGAATATTTATCGTAAAGCAGCTTTAAAAAATTACTGGGATCTTTGGCATACTGCACCTCATCGATAATAATATATAACCGCTTATCTGCAGGCACATCAGCAGGCAACAGGGTATAATTGAATATATTTTCGGCATGATTATTTACCGCCTCTAAAATGGACGGATCTTCGAAAGTTAAGAAATACACCAACTCATTATCTTTTTGCAACTGCTCTGCCAATTGCTTAACAAGCGTAGTTTTGCCTATCTGCCTCGGCCCTATAATAATAGTATGCTGAGGCTTAGCAAGGTGATTTTTTAACGATTTTAGCGCTGTTGATCTTTCCATAATGATAAATATCAAACACAAATATCGATATTTTTAAGACACAAACTCAAAATTATCCGATATTTTTAAGATACAAACTCAAAATTATCCGATATTTTTAAGATTAAAAATTCGATAGCATAAAAAAAGTGGCCTTTTGGGCCACTTTAAATTTTATATTATTAAGGTATTATAGCTTTCTTGCTACTTCTACCTGTTCGTAAGCTTCTACGATATCGCCCACTTCGATGTTGTTAAAGTTCTGGATGTTTAAACCACACTCATAACCTTTGTTCACCTCTTTCACATCATCTTTAAAGCGTTTTAACGATGCAAGCTCTCCTGTGTAAACTACAACACCATCTCTAACGATACGGATTTTGCTGTTACGGGTAATCTTACCGTCCAATACCATACAACCTGCAATGGTACCCACTTTAGTGATTTTGAAAGTTTCGCGGATTTCAACGTTAGCCACAATTTTCTCTTCAAATTCCGGATCCAACATACCTTCCATTGCCGATTTAATCTCGTTGATTGCATCGTAAATGATAGAATATAAACGGATATCGATCTGCTCAGCTTCTGCCAGTTTACGTGCACCTGTTGATGGACGAACCTGGAAACCGATAATAATCGCATCCGAAGCCGAAGCCAACAATACATCGGACTCTGAAATTTGACCAACACCTTTACTGATGATATTGATCTGGATCTGCTCAGTTGATAATTTCAACAATGAATCGGCAAGGGCCTCGATAGAACCATCCACGTCACCTTTAACAATGATGTTAAGCTCTTTAAAGTTACCGATTGCCAAACGACGGCCGATCTCATCCAAAGTAATGTGTTTCTGTGTACGTAATCCCTGCTCGCGTTGTAACTGCATACGTTTGTTTGCAATATCACGTGCTTCGGTTTCACTTTCTAAAGCGTTAAACCTATCGCCCGCTGTAGGTGCACCCTGCATACCCAAAACCTGTACCGGTTGTGATGGACCTGCCGAATCTACCTTAGCTCCACGCTCGTTGGTTAATGCTTTTACACGTCCGCTGTAGCTACCTGCCAAAATTGGATCTCCAACTCTTAGTGTACCGGCCTGAACCAATACGGTAGTTACAATACCACGTCCTTTATCTAATGCCGACTCGATTACAGTACCTGTAGCTCTCTTGTTCGGATTTGCTTTAAGTTCTAATAACTCAGCTTCTAATAATACTTTATCTAAAAGAAGATCAACATTTAAGCCGCTTTTGCTCGAGATTTCCTGCGATTGATATTTACCGCCCCAATCTTCAACCAAAATATTCATGGTTGATAATTGCTCACGTACTTTATCTGCATTTGCACCCGGTTTATCCACTTTGGTGAAAGCGAATACCAATGGTACGCCTGCCGCCTGTGCGTGGTTAATGGCCTCTTTTGTTTGAGGCATCACCGCATCATCCGCAGCAATTACGATAATGGCAATATCAGCAGCCTTAGCACCACGTGCACGCATCGCTGTAAAGGCTTCGTGACCCGGGGTATCTAAGAAAGTTACTTTTTTACCGGTTGGCGTAGTTACCATGTAAGCACCAATGTGCTGGGTAATACCACCTGCCTCACCAGCAACCACATTCGCTTTACGGATATAATCCAGCAACGAAGTTTTACCGTGATCCACGTGCCCCATAATCGTAACAACCGGAGCTCTTTCGATTAAATCTGCCTCGTTATCTTCTTCCTCAATTACATTTTCTTCATCCTCATCTGGTTTAACGAATTGTATTTCGTAACCAAATTCATCTGCTACAATGGTTAAGGTTTCAGCATCTAAACGCTGGTTGATGGAAACGAACATTCCAAGACTCATACAAGTACCAATAATTTTGGTAACCGGTACATCCATCATACTCGCTAACTCATTAGCCGTAACAAATTCTGTTACTTTTAATATTTTCGATTGCGATTCAAGCTCATTTGCTGCTTCTTCGGCATTAAACGCTACATCATCACGTTTCTGACGACGTAATTTGGCACGTTGTGCAAATTTACCAGACTTACCTGCACCACTTAAACGTGCAAGCGTTGCTTTGATCTGATCTTGAATTTCTTTCTCAGTAGGTTCTTCTTTAGGTCCGCTTGGTGTAGCATTTCTATTTTGGAAACCTGGTCTGTTATTATTGTTGTTTCTATTTCCCTGATAAGGAGTTCCACCTTGACCTGCAGGACGGTTACCCTGGTATGGAGTACCACCACCTTGCCTGTTACCTTGGTAAGGTTGACGTGGTTGACCTGGTGCGCCACCCTGACCTTGTTGTCCGCCAGGATTATTCTGCCCTTGCTGACCGCCCTGGCCACCATGTTGACCTGGCTGGCCCGGTGCTCCCGGTGTTTTTTTACGTTTACGCTTACGTTTTGCCGCTTCGCTATCGCTTGATGAAGCAACAGGACCATTTCTCCTATCTGGAGTTGTAGGCAACTCGATTTTACCGATAATATTCGGACCGCTTAATTTTACGGTACGTGCTTTAATTACCTCAGGCTCGTTGCTTACAGGCTTAACTTCAGCTGGTTTTACTTCCACTTTAGGTTGTTCAACTGGTTTTGCAGGCTCTGGGGCTTTAACAACCGGTGCAGGTGCAACAGGCGCTTCTTCCTTTTTAACCTCAACCGGTTTTTCTTCTACCTTAGGCTGTTCAACCGGTTTTACAGGCTCTGGAGCCTTAGCAACTGGCGCAGGTGCAGCAGGGGCTTCTTCTTTCTTAACAGGGCGTGTTTTTGAGTTAAGATCATTTAAATCGATCTTACCTACAATTTTAACACCTGGTAATCCGGTTTCCTCTGCTTTTTCTTCAGCTTTTACTTCTTTTACAGGCTCAACTGCTGCCGCAGGAGCTGGCGTAGGTGCCGGTGCAGGTGTTTCTACCTTAGGGGTTTCAACTACCTTTGGCTTTTCTACCGGAGGGGTAAATGATTGAGCATTTTTGATTAAAATCTCTTCATTTTTCTCAAAATCGGTATTTTTCTTCGGCGCTTCTACTGGCTTTTCAGTCTCAGGCTCGTCACGACGTATTTTACCAATCACTATTTGTTTGGCTTCTTCTCTTACGATCTTATCTCCCTGATACTCTTTTAATAAGGCATTATACATCTCACCCGTAAGTTTAAACATAGGGCTTTTCTCGGCAGAGAATCCCTTTTTGTTTAAAAACTCAACGGCCGTACCCATGCCTATATTAAGTTCTTTAATAGCTTTAATTAAAATGATTGGTTTGTCGTCTGACATTTAGCTCCTGTTATTGTTTTTTATTTAATACAAAAGTAGTGTTTATTTGGCAATTACACCACTTATTCAAATTCTGACTTCAAAATTTGAACCACTTCTTTAATGGTTTCCTCTTCAAGGTCGGTGCGTTTCACTAAATCTTCTACTGTAAGTGCCAATACACTCTTAGCGGTATCGCAACCGATAGCCTTTAATTCATCAATGATCCAGCTGTCAATCTCATCTGAGAATTCTTCCAGATCCACATCCTCGTCGCTTTCTTCTCCAGCTTCGCGGTATACATCAATTTCGTAACCGGTTAATTTACCGGCCAGTTTAATGTTGTGTCCGCCACGTCCGATGGCCAATGAAACCTGATCTGGTTTTAAGTAAACCGAAGCATGTTTGGTTTCATCATCCAATTTAATGGAAGTGATTTTTGCCGGGCTTAAAGCACGGGTAATGTATAGTGAAACATTGTTTGTGAAGTTAATCACATCAATATTTTCGTTTTTAAGTTCGCGAACGATGCCATGGATACGTGATCCTTTCATACCCACACAAGCTCCAACCGGATCGATACGGTCATCGTACGATTCTACAGCTACTTTAGCACGTTCTCCCGGTTCGCGTACAATTTTCTTAACGGTGATTAAACCATCAAAAATTTCCGGAACTTCCTGTTCGAACAAACGTTGTAAGAATTCTGGTGCCGTTCTTGAAATAATAATTTTCGGGTTAGCGTTGATCATTTCCACTTTAGAGATTACTGCTCTTACAGAATCGCCTTTTTTGAAATAATCAGCTGGGATCTGCTCTGTTTTAGGCATCAAAAGTTCGTTACCTTCATCATCCAGAACCAAAGTTTCCTTTTTCCAAACCTGGTAAACTTCACCTGTTACGATTTCGCCTACCCTATCTTTATATTTTTTGAAGATTTCGTCTTTCTCCAACTCCAATACTTTAGAAACCAATGTTTGGCGTGCAGCTAAAATTGCCCTACGGCCAAAACTCTCTAAAGTAATCTGTTCGATATAATCATCGCCAACTTCTAAAGTACTGTCTAATTTAGAAACTTCAGCAAGTTCGATCTCCAGGTCGTCATCCTCCGAAAAGCCATCTTCCATTACCCTTCTTGTTCTCCAGATCTCCAAATCCCCGTTATCCGGGTTTACGATAACGTCACAGTTTTCGTCTGTTCCGTATTTTTTACGCAACATGCTACGAAAAACTTCTTCCAGCACACTGATCACCGTTGGGCGATCTATATTTTTGAAATCTTTAAACTCCTGAAAAGAGTCGATCAAATTAATTGTTGTAGTACTCATTTTTACTTAAATGAAATTAACACACTTGTTTCTAATATATCATTAAACGGCACAGCTGTTTCAATCGCTACTGCCTTTTTCCCTTTTTCTTTAACCGATTCTTCAATCAGCAGATTATTTTCTGTAACCTCCAGCAGTTTCCCTTCTTTTTTTAAACCTTCTTTAAGTTTGATGCTTACCGTACGACCAATATTTTTTTGATACTGGCGCACCAATTTTAAAGGCTCGCCAACACCTGGCGAAGAAACTTCTAAATTATAAGCCTGCTCTATTGCGTTTTCTTCTTCTAAATGAAAACCAACATGCCTGCTTATGGCCACACAATCCTGTATGCTAATACCTTCATCGCCATCAACATGAATAATTAACTTATTGTTTGGCAACATTTTCACTTCAACCAGAAACAGCTCTGGGCGGTCTGCTATTTTTTCCTCAACGAGGGCTGCAACTCTCTTTTCTACCTGCATATTTTAACCTGATTTCATAGAAAAAGGGGACACTGTCCCCTTCTCTTTTCTTCGATTACGATGCAAATGTAGTAATTTTTTAAGAAATTTCAAACAGTTGCTGTAATTATTATGCTGATTATTACCGTTTAAGTGTTTGTTTCTGTGGCTGTAAGTTCTGCTTGGTACTACCCGAAACCATATCGCCCAGGGTTGCAAATTTTACACCGATATAACTTTCTACCAGATAATCTTTACCTTTTATAAAAGGCTGATAGGGATTGAAAATGAGCGAATCGCCGGCAACTTTAACTTTACCCGGCACTTCCAGTTCGTCCTGCACGCTATCGAGTTCGCCGGGCTTAATCAAAACCGACACCATATTAACTGTATCTGCATTAGCGTGATAGGCATTTTTAACCTGCAGGAGGCTGGCCCCATCAATATTTTTGATTATTATTGAAGTACTATCCACAGAAAACTTAATTACCGGTTTGTTGTTTCTATTCGAACAGGAAAATGCAAATAGTGAAGCAGCAACGATAGCCTGATATTTTAAAAAGCTTTTGAACATTTACAAAAATAAACAATTATGAAATTTATTATCGAAATCCTTTTAACAGGATTGGCATTCTTTATCGGCGCTAAACTTGTGCCGGGGGTAAGCATTAATGGTTATGGCAATGCGATTATTGCCTCGGTGCTGATTGCACTCGCGAATGCAACCATTGGATTTATCTTAAGGCTATTAACTTTTCCGATCAACTTCTTAACCCTAGGGCTGGTATCATTTATCATCACCGTTTTAATGATTTTACTGGTTGATAACATGATGGCTTCTTTTAACACCTCAGGTTTTATTGCCGCAGCGTTTTTAGCTATTGTAGTAGCGTTGATTAAAGCAGTGTTTAGTGCTGTTTCTGGAGAGAAGGATTAGTTTCAGTTCACAATTTGCAGTTTTCAGTTGAGACAATGCCAACTGAAAACTGTAAACTGGCAATTAACGAATCACTTCCCTCGAAATCACCATTTTCTGGATTTCGGATGTACCTTCGTAAATCTGGGTAATTTTAGCATCACGCATTAAACGTTCTACATGGTATTCTTTTACGAAACCGTAACCGCCATGCACCTGCACAGCTTCGATGGTCACATCCATTGCTACTTTAGAAGCGTATAATTTTGCCATAGAACCTGCCTGGGTATATGGTAAACCCTGGTCTTTTAACCATGCGGCCTTATACACCAGCAACCTTGCAGCTTCTATCTGAGTAGCCATATCGGCCAGTTTAAAGGCAATGGCCTGGTGTTCAGAAATCGGTTTACCGAACGATTTACGTTCTTTAGCGTATTGTGTGGCCAGCTCGAAAGCGCCCTGTGCAATACCCAGCGCCTGCGCTGCAATACCGATGCGTCCACCTTCTAAGGTTTTCATGGCGAATTTAAAACCGAAACCATCTTCACCAATCCTGTTTTCTTTAGGCACTTTAACATCGTTGAACATTAACGAATGTGTATCAGATCCGCGTATGCCCAGTTTATTTTCTTTCGGTCCAACAGTAAAGCCTTCGGTTCCCTTTTCTACAATAAAAGCATTAATACCTTTGTGCTTTAATTCGGGGTGGGTTTGCGCAATAACCAGATAGGTTGATGCAGTGCTGCCGTTGGTAATCCAGTTTTTGGTGCCATTAAGCAGGTAATAATCTCCTTTATCTTCGGCAGTTGTGCGCTGCGAGGTAGCATCCGACCCTGCTTCGGGCTCTGATAAACAAAAGGCCCCGATTTTTTCACCGGATGCAAGTGGCTTCAAATATTTTTCTTTCTGCTCTTCGGTCCCATATTTTTCCAGTCCGTAACACACCAGCGAGTTATTTACCGAAACTACTACAGAGGCAGAGGCATCTATTTTGGAAAGCTCTTCCATTACCAGCACATAAGAAATGGCATCCAGACCGCTACCATTATATTTTTCGCTCACCATCATCCCCAAAAAGCCCAGTTCGCCGAGTTTTTTGACCTGTTCGGCCGGAAATTTCTGATGCTCGTCTCTTTCGATTACGCCAGGCTTTAATTCTTGCTGCGCGAAATCGCGGGCAGCCTGCTGGATCATTAATTGTTCTTCATTTAATTCAAAATGCATAACATTTATGTATAAAAGGTTAGTAAATCAAATGTAGCATTTCTGATCTAAAATACTATGGCTGCATAGTAATTTATTTTTAATGTTGAAAAGTTGGAATGCTGTAATGTTGAAGTATCTCCCTAAACCTTTCAACTTTTCAACCTGTAACATTTCAACCTCAGTCTAATGTTAGAAATTGCAACGTCATTTTAATTGGCATTAACATAAGATTGTTATTTTTGTTAAATGGACTTAGGGCAGCAAATATTATTTTTTTTTAGTGCCTTAGGTGCATTTAATGGCTTTATCATTGGCAGCTACCTGCTGTTATTCAAGAAAAAGAACTCCATACCCGCATACTTTTTAGGTATTTTACTTGTTTCTGTTAGTTTAAAGATCGGAAAATCGCTGCTTTATTATTTTTATCCGGCTTTACCGGGTATTTACATCCAGGTCGGCATTTTGGGAAGTTCGCTGGCCGGGCCGTCGTTGTTTTACTTTATCCAATCGGCATTGGCACAACCATCAAAAATAACAGCCGTACAAAAGGTGACTTATATTTTTTGGATTTCGGCAATCATTACTGCCTGCATAGTTACTCCTTACGACAAACGGCCCAATATCTGGGAAAATTATATCGGCAGCATAATTTCCATACAGTTTACCACTTACATCTTATTGTCTGTATGGCAGCTCAGAAGCATTTTTACCAAATTTTTCTCTAAAAGTGAAACAGCTTCTACTCCGGAGTTATTATTGGTTTCGGTGCTTATTGGTAATATAATCGTACCCGCTGCATTCAAACTACCGATTTTCTCCTTTTTTAATGGTCCGTGTATCAGTGGGGCTTTATTTTTCTCTCTTGTGTTATATTTAAATACCTTTTTATTTATCAGCAGAAGAAAAACCGGCGATTTACTTTCAGCAAACCCGAACGCTGTCCGTTATGCAAACAAAAAAATTGCCAAAGAACAGGCAATCACTTTAACAGAAAAACTTGAGAAAATTATACTGGAAGAGGAGCTTTACAAAAACCCCGATCTTAAGTTAAACGATCTTAGCAAAAGGATCAACATTTCGGGTCACCAGCTTTCTCAGCTGCTGAACGACAATCTGGGCAAAAGTTTTGCAGCCTATATTAACGGATTCAGGATAAATGAAGCCTGTAAATTGATTGTTAACGATAAGGGTATCAAGCTCGAAGCTATTGGTTATGAGGTAGGCTTTAATTCTAAGTCTACATTTTACACCGCTTTTAAAAAACATACGCAAACTACACCAACACTTTATAAAGAACAGCTATCGGTTATTCCACTATAAACCTGTACTGTTTTATAATTCCGGACTCCTAAATTTGAGATTCAAAACCGGTTCGCTTCATCACGCTTTTAGTTTTGGTTCATCTTAAAACCAAACACACCAGAGATGAAGCATACCTTATTGTATTTACTGCTATTAATAAGTCCGTTGTTAAACGCGCATACCATTACCGGAAAAATACTTGATGGTAAAAGCAAGCAGCCCCTGCCTTCGGTGAGCTTGGTGTTAACCGATCAGGATCGGCCCACAGTTATAAAATATTCGAACAGTGATACTTCGGGCTTTTTCCAATTTAACGATGTAACTGAAGGCAGATACACCTTATCAGTTCGTTTAATGGGCTATCAAAGCGCGCAAAAAACATTTGTAATTGACAAGAAGAGCACAACGGTAGTAGCCTTGGGCAATATTTTAATTGCCGAAGATATTAACCTGCTCAGCGAGGTAACCATTACTGGCGGTGTGCCGGCTTTTAGCACAAACCAGGGACAGATTAAAATCGGCATTGCCAACAACGCCTTATTTAAATCGGCCCCGAACCTGCTCGAGGTGTTCAGAAAGCTGCCAGGCCTACAGGTTAACCAGGATGGAACAATGCAATTGGCCAGTAGGGCAACGCCAACTTTATTTGTTGATGGTAGGCCGGTAAACATGGGCAATAATGAAATTTTAACCTATTTAAGCAGTTTATCTCCAGAGATGGTCGAATCGATCGAAATGATCAGCCAGCCTTCTTCCAAATACGATGGAGAATACCAGGGCATTATCGATGTAAAATTGAAAAGAAACCTTGCTTTAGGCTTAAGAGGTACTTATAATGCCCAGTTTCAGAAGAACAACTACAGTTTGTTCGATAATAATTTATCGCTGGTTTTTAAAACACCCCGATTTACCTACGATTTAAAGCTGGGGCAAACCATAGGAAGTACATTTTATAAATATTATGCACTCCAATATCTTGCCAATACCAATGCGTTAACTACCGATACCCGCACGGTTACCGCCAACCGCAATTTTAACATACAGGCAAGGGTGACCTACGAAATTAAAGCCGGACAAACCTTAGAGGCTTTTTTACGAACTTATCAGATCAGGCGGAATGCGGTATCAGGTAGCGGGCTGATTACCCAAACCGCAGACCTTAATCAAAACATTGCCCATGTAAAAAGTGATAATGATGCACATCCCAAGCAATATAATTACGCTGGCGGCATTAATTATGATGTTAAATTTAAAAACAGCGAATTGCATATCATCAGCTCATTGGTGCAGATAGATAACAGGCAAACAGAAGATATACAAAGTAGAAACGTATTTAACGGTGATCTTATAAATTATTGGAAAACCAACTCGGCGAACAATATTGTAATCCGTTCGGCACAGGCAGATTACAGCCACAACATCGGGAAGAATAAATTAGAATTCGGCAGTAAATTTACCTACAACAGTACCGAAAATAACCTGCGGTACGATACGCTGGCCAATTCGGTTTTTATGTTGGATCCTAAACGCAGTAACCAGTTTGGTTACCGCGAATATATAGGCGCAGGTTACCTATCGTACAATGGACAATGGGCCAAGATTAATTATAGCTTAAGCTTAAGGGCCGAGCACACACGCACCATAGCTAACTCAATAACCACCAGTACAATTACCGAAAGAGAATACCTGAAATGGTTGCCCAGCTTTAATGTAACCTATAATATTAATGAAGGGGAACAAATCAGCTTTAGCTATAGCAAACGGTTAACGCGACCTACATTTGCCGCTTTAAACCCCTTCCGGTTTTATTACAGCCCACGCCATTACTGGATAGGCAACCCTTACCTGCAGCCTTCAACTACCAATCTGGTATCATTATCGTACAACAGGAAAGTGGTTAATATTTCTCTGAATGCAGGGCGCGAAACAGATGTTATTGCCCGTTATCCGGAATATAACCCTACTACAAATGAGCTCATTTTTCTGGGCCGGAACATCCCCTACAGGAATTTCGCCAACCTGCAGGTAAGTTTACCAATTAAAGTAAATAACTGGTGGCGGATGAACCATAACATCGGCCTCTATTATAACCGGGAGTTAACGCCATACTTTGATCAGACTTATAAAATCGCCGTTTATGACTATAAAATCAATGGCAGTCAGATTTTCACTTTAAAAAACTGGTTATTCGACGTTAGTTACCTATATGAATCGAAAAGTGGCAACGGGCTTTATATTTTTGCCCCGGTTTATGGTATTGATCTCGGTTTGCAAAGGGCATGGTTTAAAAACAAGCTCAATACCAAGATTGTGCTTTACGATGCATTCGACAATATTAAAAGAAGACTAATTTTTAGGGAAAAAAGCATCATCAATAACGATTTCTATCATTATTTTGCTTCAAACAAACTGTCGTTCAGCCTAACTTATAATTTTGGCAGTTCTACTTACAGGGCTAAAGAAAACAAGAAAAGTGAGGAAGAAAACAGGGCAAATTAGCGGGCTTTGTCAACCCGTTTTTTTAAACAGGATACAGCTTAAACTAATCCCGCCCAATAGCAGTATAAGCAGAACCTGCGAAGAATGGATAATGGTTGAATAAGCCAGACCATCGTTAAATGAAATACCGTACAGCACAAGCGATTGGGCAACTACCCAATGGAAAACACCTATACCGCCCTGTACTGGTGCAGCCATCGCAAAACCTGAGAATACGATAGCAGTAAATGCGGCATTAAAATGCAAACCGGAAGTAGCCTGGATAGACGAAAAAGCAAAATACATGGAAAGCGAATAGAAAATCCATATCCCCAGTGTATAAGTTAAAAACAGCCCCTTTTGCTTAAGCTTGCCGTAAGAACCAAAACCCTGGCGCAGGCTCACAAAAATGCGGAGAAATTTTTTACTGAACTTTTTCCGCAGGAAATAAACAATTATCAGGGCAAGTAATAGTATGATCATACCCAGGCCAACCAACCACCAATAATTTAAGCTGTTTAATTTTTTAACCAGGTTGAGATAAATGGTATCGTATAAAAAATCGGAAACGATATCGTACTGCAAGGTAACCATGGCCAAGCTGGTGAGCAAAAGCATCAGCACATCAAAAAGCCTTTCGGTAATTACCGTACCTATAGAGGCAAACATTGGCACTTTTTCGGCCCTATGGATTACCGAACAACGGCCAAGCTCTCCAAAACGCGGCAGTGCAAGGTTTGCCAGGTAGCCGATCATTACGGCATGGTAGGCATTCCAGAAACTTACTTTGTAATGGATAGATTTATAGAGCATCTGCCAACGCAGTGCCCTCAGTACATGGGCAACTAATACGGCCAAAGCAGAAACAGTTACCCAGAAATAGTTGGCTGTTTTAATTTCCTGCCATATTTTCCCCAAATCCTGCCCTCTAAACGCTAAATATAATACCCCTACCCCGATCAAAAACAGGATGATGTATTTTATTGCTGTTTTGAGGTCGAAGGTCACAAATTATTTTAGCAAGTGGTTGTTATCGTCAGGAAAAACCAGGATCGGATTGTATTTTTTAGCTTCTTCTATCGGTAATGAACCATACGACATAATAATAAGGATATCGCCAAGCTGTGCCAAACGGGCTGTTGCCCCATTTAAACAGATGGTTCCAGTACCACGTTCGCCTTTTATTACGTAAGTTTCGAAACGTGCACCATTGTTATTATTTACGATCTGCACCTTTTCATTAGCGATAATGTTAGCTGCATCCATCAAATCTTCATCTATCGTAATACTGCCTACATAATTCAGTTCGGCCTGTGTTACCCTAACACGGTGTATTTTCGATTTTAATATTGTGATAACCATTCGGCAAAGTTAGTAATAAAGCACTGGATGAAAAAAATGGAAAATGTAAGGAGGATGTAATATGTAAAATGGGTGATGGTTCATGATTTAATAGTTGATGGTTAGCACTCCAGACCATGATCCATAAAACCATGAGCTATACGTCCCCACATCATCCATTTTACTCATCCATCTTACATCACTTAATAATCATGTTATCGATTAACCTTGTTGCGCCTACTTTTGCGGCCACCAAAGCGACCAGGTTATCTTCATCTTTTGATTTGGCAGGCTCAAGGGTATCACCATTGGCAATAGTAAAATAATCAAGTTCCACGCCATCTATATCGTTATAGAAAGATTTGGCCTTTTCTTCGAGTTCGGCCAGTGGATATTCGTTAAAATGATCGATCACAAACTGCAGCGATTTACTCAATACCAACGAATTTTTACGGTCAATGGCCGATAGATGGATATTTCGGCTGCTCATGGCCAAACCATCATCTTCGCGTATAATAGGGCAAACAATAATTTTGACCGGCATTTTAAAATAGGCCAACATGTTTTTGATCATCAGCACCTGCTGAAAATCTTTTTGTCCAAACATGGCCACATCCGGTTCTACCGCATCGAAAAGTTTTTTTACAATCTGTGTTACCCCCTGGTAGTGTCCTTTTCTAAACTCGCCCTCCAATAAGAATTCGGCATTGCCCAAGTCAATATGCCAGGCCTCATCGGCTCCGCGGGGATACATTTCATCTACATTGGGCATAAACACTCCATTACAACCGGCATCGGCAAGCATAGCCAAATCGTGCTCAATAGGGCGTGGATATTTCTCTAAATCTTTTGGATCGGTAAACTGGGTCGGATTTACAAAAATGCTACAGATAATAATATCTGCATTTTGCTGGGCCAGTTTTATCAATGAGATATGGCCACTGTGCAGCGCGCCCATGGTAGGCACTAATGCTACTTTTTTTGCTGATGCTTTTAAAGGTTCTAAAAAAGCCTTAAGCGATGCTTTGGTTTTAAATATTTCCAATTCGCACAATTTAAATTAAAGCCGTAAAGGTGTAAATTAATCTAAACGAAAGCAAACAATACTTGCCAATCTTGATAAATAGTATTATTATGCTTATCTTTGCGGCTCATTATCTTTTATTTAACTTAATATTTTCTTAAAATATGGAGATGGCAAAAACGAAGCTGCTGATTGTTACACACGAGATGTCGCCTTTCCTCGAGCTTACTAAAATTTCTGAAATTACGCGCCAATTACCACAGGCTATGCAGGAAAAGGGATTTGAAATCCGCATCCTAATGCCAAAATTCGGTAATATCAACGAAAGAAGAAATCGTTTACACGAAGTAATACGCTTATCGGGAATGAACATCATTATTGATGACAATGATAATCCTTTAATCATTAAAGTAGCCTCCATCCCAGCTGCACGCATGCAGGTTTATTTCTTAGACAATGAAGAATATTTCCAGCGCAAACAGGTATTCAGAGATGCAAGTGGAAAATTTTTCGACGATAACGACGAGCGTACCATTTTCTTCTGCAAAGGTGCCTTAGAAACCGTTAAAAAATTAGGTTGGGCACCGGATATCGTTCATTGCCACGGCTGGATGAGCTCATTGGTTCCTGCATATATCAAAACTACCTATAAAAACGATCCTACTTTCAAAAATTCAAAAGTAGTATACTCTGTTTATGAGGATGGTTTTACAGAAAAATTAAATGCCAATTTCGCCAAGAAAGCTGTAATGGCCAACATGACGGAAGATGATACCAAAGCATTTACACCTGCCGACATCGACAGCATGCACATTGGCGCCGTAACACACTCTGACGCAGTGGTTTTAGGAGACGAAAACCTAAGCAAAGATGTGTTAAAATTTGTTAAAGATTCCAATAAGCCAACATTAGCTTTTAACTTAACCGAGAATTTTGAAAACTTCTATACTTTTTATGAAGAGATTTCAAATGATGAATTGGTTTCAGTAGCTTAATTAGGTATTATTATTTAAAATATGAAATTTACAAAACAAGACTTATTAACCCTGTTGATAGGTCTTTTTCTTTTTGCATCGTGTAAGGACGAAAGTGCCGTTGGTTTAGACGTTGATCCGGCCTCTTCAATTACCGGCACACTGGTGGTATCTCCTGTAAGCACCCAGCTGGTTGAGGAAACTGCCGCAACTACTTTTGGGCAAAGCCGCTATCCATTAGGTTATATGGTGGATCCTATTTTCGGAAAAACCGAAGCTGGGATAGCCATGACGGTTTATCCGGTAAGCACCAGCTATGATTTTGGGACCAGTCCACAACTTGATTCGGCAGTTTTAGTATTAAAGTTCGACGAAGCCAGTACCATAACCAAATTTTATGGCGATACGGTTAACTCTAAATATAGCATAGATGTTTTCCAACTGGCCAATCCTGTTGCCAATTATAAAAGCTCTGATGTACAGGCAATCAACAGTACGCTGCTAGGAAATTTCACAGGCAAACTTGCGCCGAACACCAAAAGAAAAGTATTCGATATTGTGGCCGGCAAAGCCGATACCCTAAAAGTTGTTCCTGCACAGATCAGGATCCCTCTTGACAAAAACTTTATCCAGAACAACATCCTAAATCTGGGTACAGCAGGCACTTCATCAAACACCAAGTTTGCAAATTCCTTTAAAGGCTTATATGCAAAGGCTAACACAGCATCTGCAACCGGTAGCGGTGGCATAGGATTCTTCAATTTCTCAGGTGCCGATTCTTATCTACAACTGGTTTGGAGAAAAAACAACTCATCAAGCGGAATCGATACTACAACTGTAAACTTCCCGATTGGAGTATCCACTCAATCTGGCTACGCCGGTGTTGCTGCAAATATCAAACATGATTATAGCGGTACACCTGTTGGAACGCAGATTGCCGCCCCATCAACAGCAAATAATGTAACTTATGTGCAAGGACTAGCTGGTGTTAAAACCAAAATCAATTTCCCTGATTTAGGAGGTTTTAACGCTAAGTACGGAAAATCCATTATCAATAAAGCCGAGCTTGTTATTGAGCTGGGCGGTGGCACCCCTGCATATCCTTTTAACCCTGCACAAAGACTTTCGCTGTACCGCTGGGATATTGCACACCAACCAAGCAACATCCCTGATTACACCAATTTTGCAAGCAGCTCTACAGGTTTATCTGCCGCAGGCGAGGCATTGTTCGGTGGTTATTTCGACGCATTGAAAAACCGTTACATTTTTATAGTAACCAGCTACGTTCAGGGCCTTGTGGATAAAACCATCGAGGATAATGGTACTTTCCTGGCCGCAACATCTTACAACCTTTTCCAAAATGTGCCTACTGCTACCTCTGCAGAAAGATCGGTGATCGGAACAGGCGATGCAGCCACAAACAAAATGAAACTGAATATCTATTATACAAAGATCAATTAATAGAAATAAAGAATAAATCTTTCAAAAACTCCTGCTCCTAAAAAGGGCAGGAGTTTTTTTTGTATTTCTGTTTTATTTATACTGATTAATTTCTAGCCTGTTTGAACGCGATCGTCATGCTGAATTTATTTTATTAGCCTATTTCTATTGTTGTTCAATGGTCTAATAGCTACTTCGTGGTCAGTATCTTTCCTGCCAGATAGACCCTGAAATAAATTCAGGGTGACGACTTCAATGTAAGGTATCTGATAAACGTTTTCTCGCTCCGATAGGTTTATCATCAGCGTTGCACACCGCACAACCATTGATAAACTCATCCAAAACGGATCGTCATCTCGACTGAAACGCAGTGGAATGCCCGCCTGCTTC
>NZ_DJDT01000147.1 GCF_002432345.1 Pedobacter sp. UBA5917 | reverse complement strand
TGTATCCTCATTTTTATTTTTATCCGTTATCAGATGAGCTTTGATGAGGGTTTTAAAAATAAAGAGAGGATTTTCCGGGTGGTTTCTACCTGGCATTACCAGGATGGAAATGAGTTTTCATCGCAGGGTGTTCCTTTGCCCTTAACACCTGCCATGCGCAACGATCTTTCGCCCTATATTGAAAAGATTTCGGCTATTGAAACGGCTACAGGTCTGGTAAAAATTAATGATGTAAGCGGCAGGGAAAAACTGAAAGCAATAGAAAATGTATTTTATGCAGAGCCAGATTTCTTCAGCATATTTAATTACCAATGGTTATCCGGCGATTACCATTCACTGGCCGACCCGGATCATGTGGTGCTTTCGAAAGAAATGGCAACCAAATTTTTTGATGATTGGAAACTGGCACTCGGAAAAACAGTCAATTTCGATGGAAAAGTTAATTACACGGTTACCGGTGTAATAGATGATATTGCAGAAAATAACTCTATCCCCTTAAAAATTATACTTCCGTACAAATCATTTAAAGATAGAAATTTAACAAACTGGGGAGCTGTTGGCTCGGGATCGGAAAGCTATCTTTTACTGAAACCGAACATCAATATCGAAATGCTCGATGGACCTTTAAAATCATTTATCAAAAAATATTATGTAGAAAAATCGCCGGGTAAAGAAGGACATTTATTTCAACCGCTAAGGGATATTCATTACAACGATAGGTTCGGTAATTTTTCGGGCAGGATTATGCCTAAAAAACAGCTTTATGGTTTAGCCATCATCGGACTTTTTCTGATGATTACCGCATCAATCAATTTCATTAACCTGGCTACAGCCCAGGCAGTAAGCCGATCTAAGGAAGTTGGGGTTAGGAAGGTGATGGGAAGCCAGCGGAGCCAGCTCATTATACAGTTTTTAACGGAAACACTAACTGTGGTATTTATTTCATTGCTGATCGGAAGCGTACTTACGGAAATTGCGTTGCCCGGCATGCAAAATCTCTTCGGCTCGAAAATCTCGTTTAGTATTTTTGAACACCCGGTTATTCTGGTATTTATGTTGTTTTTGATGGTTTTTGTAAGTCTATTGGCCGGTTTTTATCCGGCAATAGTGATGTCGGGCTTCAACCCTGCTTTAGCCATTAAAAACAAAATTGCCGCAAATACAGGCGGTTTAGGACTAAGGAAAATTTTGGTTGTGGTTCAGTTCTCCTTAACGGTTGTATTAATTATCGGCACCCTGGTTATTTTGCAGCAAATGAGGTACATCAGGGAGCAACCCCTTGGCTTTAACCCTACAGCGGTTGCAATGGTAGATTTACCTAACGACAGTTTGACAATTGATCGTTTTGCCCGCTTCAAAACCCAGCTCAAGCAGATTCCTGGGGTAGAAGACGTAAGTTTTTGCCGTACAGCCCCTTCATCACAAAATAATAACGGTAATACTTTTTCTTACAACGGCAGTAAAACAGCCGATTTTCAGGTGAATGTTAAAAATGCCGACGAAGATTATTTGAAAACTTTTGGTCTAAAACTAGCAGCCGGAAGAAATATTGCAAAATCAGACACGATTAATGGATACCTGGTAAACGAAACGTTGTTAAAGAAACTCAATATCACACAACCGGGTGATGCCATTGGGAAGAACATTTCGCTGGGCGGAATGACGGCACCGATTGTTGGCGTAATCAGGGATTTTAAAAATAAGAGTTTGCACCAATCTATCGATCCGATTTTGGTTGGCGCGCTAAAGAAGAGATTTTTTTATGCGGCCATAAAATTAGATGCAAAACAGATGGTTAAAACCATGGGCACGGTATCAAAAGTTTGGAAGAATACTTTTCCGGAATATGTGTACAACGAATCCTTTTTGGATGATGAGATCAGGAATTATTATCAGGGCGAAAAAATAATGGGCACGCTTTTCAAGGTGTTCGCAGGGGTAATCATTTTTATTTCCTTTATCGGCCTGTTCGGCTTAATCTCATTTGTTGCCATGCAGCGAACAAAAGAAGTGGCCATCAGGAAAGTGCTGGGTGCTTCTACCATCGAATTGGTTAAAATGTTAAATGGCTCTTTCCTGGTGATGGTTTTTATTGCCAATCTGGTGGCATGGCCGCTGGCTTATCTGTTTGTTTCTAAATGGCTTTCAGGTTTTGCCTACCGCATCGAAATCAGTATCTGGCCTTTTGTACTGGCCATGGTAATTTCGATGGCTATTACGCTGATCACGGTGAGCCTCCGCTCTTATAAAGCTGCGGTTGCCAATACGATAGATGCACTTAAATATGAATAGACCTGCGGTTGGCGCTTGGCGTTTAGCGTGTACTTATCGCTTAGCGCCAAACGCTTTACGCTAAACACCAAAAAAATGTTCAGATTAAACCTAAAAATCGCCTGGCGCAACCTCTGGAAAAACAAAGGTTATACCCTGATCAATATACTTGGTTTATCGGTCGGGATGGCCAGCTGTATCCTCATTTTTATTTTTATCCGTTTTCAGCTCAGTTTTGATGAAGGTTATAAAAATGCAGGTCGCATTTACCGTGTGGTTACCGATTGGAAATACAATGCTTTCGACGATTTCTCGGCAGGTGTTCCGATACCTTTTACCGCTGCAGCCAGAAACGAAATAGCGGGCATAGAAAAGATAGGTGCAATTGCCAAATTAGATGACATTATACACATTAAGGATAATACAGGCAGGGAAATTTTAAAGAGCCAGGAAAATGTATATTTCGCCGAACCCGATTTTTTTGATATCATTAATATAAACTGGAAATATGGCAAACCGGCAGAAGCTTTAAAAGCCCCTAACAGCGTGGCCTTATCAGAGGCGATGGCCATTAAGTATTTTGGCAGCGTACAAAATGCAATTGGTAAAAGTATTACCATGGGTACCAAAACGCAGTTAAGCGTTACCGGAATATTTCAGGATATGCCGCAGAACAGCAGCTTTCCATTAAAAATAGTGATTGCTTACCAGAATTTATACAATTATTACGGTAACCGCGACTGTTGGGATTGCATCAATTCGAGTTTAAGCAGTTACATGTTGCTTAAAGAAGGACTGACCAGATCGGACTTAGATGGGGCCATGGCGAAATTCAATAAAAAATATTATGCTGATAAAAAGATTGAAGGTAACCAGGTAAACAGGCTTCAGCCTTTAAGCGAAATTCATTTTGATGAGCGCTATGATAATTTTGCCAATGCAACAATTGCCAAAGGCCAGATTTATGGCCTCGCCATTATCGGACTGTTTTTGATCTGTACAGCCTGTATCAACTTTATCAACCTAAATACGGCACAGGCTGTTAACCGGTCAAAAGAAGTAGGCGTGCGTAAAGTAATGGGGGGCAAGCGTAAGCAGCTTATTGTACAGTTTTTAACCGAAACCGTTGTGCTGGTTTTAATTGCGCTTTTAATTGCCTGTATGATCAGTGAGCTGGCCATACCTGCTATGCAGAACCTGTTTAAAAATCAGATTAGCTTTAGTTTGTTCGGGCACCCGGTTATTTTTGTATTTATGGTTTTACTGGTTGCATTTGTTGGCTTTTTGGCAGGCTTTTATCCGGCCATGATCATATCGGGTTTTAATCCGGCACTAGCCATAAAAAATAAGGTCACCCTTAACAATAATGGTTTAAGCCTGCGCAAAATTTTGGTAGTGGTGCAGTTTGCAATTACGGTTATACTCATCATCGGAACCATTGTAATTGTAAATCAAATGGATTACCTGCAACAGAAACCTTTGGGTTTTAATTCATCCACTGTGGTAATGGTAGGGATGCCCGGAGATCAGGTGAGTAAAGACAGGCGGAGTATTTTTAAAGAAAGGATTTTAAAAATACCCGGTGTACAACTGTTGAGCTATTGCCAGTCGCCACCTTTATCCCAGGATATAAATTCGACAAATTTTACCTTTAATGGAACGAAAAATAAAGATTTTGAGGTAAGGACCTGTAAGACCGATGAAAATTATTTTAAACTTTTCGATTTGAAGATTATTGCCGGAAAAGTTTTTATGAAGAGCGATACGGCCAATGGTTATGTGGTTAACGAAACCTTTCTGAAAAAAGTAGGCATAACGAAGCCCGAAAATGCCCTCGGTAAAATGATCAATGCCACAGGTATCAACATTCCGATTGTAGGTGTGGTAAAGGATTATAATGATAAATCGTTAAAAGAGAAAATTTCCGGTCTGGCCATTTCTGCTGATAAAAACCAGTACTGGCAGGCGGCAATAAAGTTGGAGGGCAAACAGCTCGTATCTTCCATGAACCAGATAGAAACCTTATGGAACATTACATTCCCAAATAATATTTATCATGCAGATTTTGTTGATGACCGGATAAAAGGCTATTATGAAAGTGAACACATTATGGGGATATTATTCAAGGTGTTTGCCAGTGTAATTATTTTCATCTCATTTATTGGTTTGTTCGGCCTGATTTCATTTGTGGCCATGCAACGAACCAGGGAAGTAGCCATACGGAAAGTTTTGGGCGCATCTACCTTACAGCTGGTTAAAATGCTTAATGGCTCGTTCCTGATAATGGTTTTTATTGCAAATATAGTAGCTTGGCCAATGGCCTACCTGTTTGTTTCGAAATGGCTTTCGGGTTTTGCCTATCGCATTGATTTAAGCCTTTGGCCCTTTGTTTTGGCCATGTTGATATCCATGCTGATTACTTTTATTACGGTAAGCTTTCGCTCTTATAAAGCGGCAAACGCCAATACCATTGATGTACTTAAATATGAATAGAGGTGGAAGGCTGAAGGTATTAGGGCTGAGGGTTTAAATGCCTAGCCCCTCAACCTTCCAACCTTTCAACTTTTAAAATAAATATGGCTGAAAGTTAGAATTAATACGGAATGGTTAAACGATTAGAACGGTAACCTTTCAACCTTCAACCTTTCAACCTTCAACCTTAAAATATGTTCAAACTCAACTTAAAAATTGCCCTGCGCAATCTATTCAGGAATAAAGTTTACGCAGCTATCAATATCGGTGGTTTGGCTATTGGCTTAACTGCTTTTGTATTGATGCTGTTATACATTAACCATGAAGAAAGCTATGATACCTGGGATGCAGGGCTTAAAAATGTTTACCAGATCAGGGAACGCCATAGCTTTTTTACCCCCGATAATAAGGAGCATCTGCAGGAATCGAACGAAAGCCGCGTGGGCAATCTGATCCGTCAAAAAGTTCCACAGGTAATTGCAGTTACGAAAGTAGATCCCGATTGGGACTTTAGGACCGATAATTCGGTTAGTGTGGGCAAGGCCGAACCCATTGCAGTTAACAGGATGAAAGATGCCGATAGCAGTTTCTTCCATGTATTTAAATATAGGTTTATACAAGGCAGCGAAAGTAAGGCCTTGAGTGCGCCCAAATCGGTTGTGCTAAAACAAAGTCTGGCCAAAAGGTTATTTGGCGAGGATATTGCCCTTGGTAAAGTAATTAAAGTGCTTGCCTGGCAGGGCGATGAAGGTACCGATTTAACCGTAACCGGTGTGGTAGAAGATTCTGCAACGCCCGAAACAGCAGGTTTTACGGCCATTATGCGTACCGGAAACAGGGATAGGGATCCCGATAATCCAACCAATAGTAATTATTGCCAGATTTACGCAAGGGTAAATAACGATACAGATCTCGAACTTTTAAACCAGACCCTTAAAAAAGTTTATATCGATTATAAAAAGTCGACAGCGCCCTTTAAAAAAATTGAATATAGAAGTTATTTCGCAGATGGTAAATATCTCGAATTAAAGGCACTTCCACTGGCTAAAGTTCATGGCAACCGTCCCTTCGAGATAAGCTGGCTTGAAAAATTAAAACCTGTAATTGCTATCTGCATATTTCTCCTGTTAGTGTCCATTATTAATTTTGTTAACCTGGTAACTGCCCAGTCCGTGCAACGCGCTAAAGAGGTTGGTGTTAAAAAGGTAATGGGTGCCTATAAACAACAATTGATCGGTCAGTTTTTATTGGAATGCGCACTACAGAGTATTGTTGCCCTGTTCCTGGCTGTGATATTGATTGAGGTATTGCTGCCTTCGTTCAACACCCAATTCCATGTTGAGCTTAGCTTTTGGTATAATCCACATCTTGCCGGCATGCTTTTACAGCTATTCGGACTTTTTACACTGGTAACCTTATTGGCCGGTTTTTATCCCGCCTGGATCTTATCTAACTACAATCCAGCATCTGTATTAAAAGGGAATTATGGCGATAGTTTAAGGGGCGTAACTTTACGTAATGTACTGGTCGTTTTTCAGTTTATCATTTCAGTAACCTTTATTATTGCCATTAGCGTGATGCATTTGCAGACAAATTACCTTAATAATAAAGATTTAGGTTTCGAACGTAGCAATCTTATCAATATCCGGTCTGGTTACGATCAAAGCCTTGTTGATAAGATCAAACGCATTCCCGGTGTACAGTATGTGGCTACTACAACGCAAGTAATGGGAAACACTTTTAATGTTCCACAGGAGATAGAATATAACGGAAATAAAATTTCCCTTAATACCGTAACGATAAGCATGGATGCGCTTTCGGCCCTGGGTGTAAAGCTTTTAAAAGGACGTGTGTTCTCGAAAGAATATAAGCAGGATACCATTAATACCGTAGTGCTGAACGAAGCTGCAGCAAAGCTGATCGGTAAAAATCCAATTGGTAAAAGTTATAAAATCATAAACCAGGATAAAATGTTAAACTTTCAGATTGTTGGTGTAATTAAGGATTATCATAACGAAGGGTTCGATAAAGGAGTGTTGCCAACACTTTACAAAGTAACCCATCTGGGAGGTACATCATCAACCAATAACCTGATCGTAAAGTTGAACAGTGATAAAAGTGCTGCCATTATCGAAAAAATAAAGACCGAATGGAAACGTACTTATCCTGATTTCCTGATGGAATATACCACCTTGAACACTGCTTTTGATAAAGTGCTCGAAAATAATAACCGTTTTATAAGCATGATTATGCTGTTCAGTGTGGTTTCTGTATCACTTTCCCTATTGGGACTGTTTGCTTTATCTACTTTTGTAGCAAAGCGCCGGACCAAGGAAATTGCCATGAGAAAAATTTTGGGGGCATCCAATATGCAGATCGTTGGGCTTTTGAATAAAACTTTTTTGGTTCTGGTAATCATTGCAAACCTGATCAGTTGGCCTGTTGCCTACCTTGTAGTTGGAAAATGGCTAAGTGGTTTTGCATACCGGATAGATATGCCGCTATACCCATTCCTTTTGGCCACCATTGTTTCCATAATCATTGCTGTTTTAACCGTAAGTATCCAGGCCCGAAAGGCTGCTTTAGGAAACCCGGTAAAAGCACTTAAATACGAATAAAGGTGTAAGGTTTAGGGTAAAAGGTGTAAGGTGACACGCCTATATCTTAAACCCTATGCCCTAAACCTTAAATACAAATAATAGAATAAAGTTTAATGTCAAGGTTTAAGTTTAACACACCAAAACCCTATGCCTTAAGCCCTATGCCCTAAACCTTAAATATGAATAATAGCATAAAGTTTAATGTCAAGGTTTAAGTTTAACACGTCCAAACCCTATGCCTTAAACCCTATGCCCTAAACCTTAAATATGATACAACTTAACAACATCGAAAAGTACTACGCCAACAAAGGCGTTAAAAATTATGTGCTCCGTTTGGTAACCACAACCATTAAGCAGGGAGAATTTGTTTCCATCATGGGACCATCAGGTGCGGGAAAATCGACCCTGCTTAACATCATCGGCATGCTCGAAGAACCAACTTATGGCACTTACGAATTTATGGGCGAAGACGTAACCTCGTTAAACGAACGTAAACGCATCGAACTTTACCGCAATCATATCGGCTTTGTGTTTCAGGCTTACCATTTAATCGACGAAATGACGGTTTACGAAAACATCGAAGCTCCCTTGTTATACAAAAAAGTGGGAAGCTCGGAAAGAGCAAGCAGAATTGCCGATCTGTTAGACCGTTTTAACATTGTTGCCAAAAAAGACCTGTTCCCTAATCAACTTTCTGGCGGACAACAACAGCTTGTTGGTATTGCGAGGGCTTTGGCCGCCCAGCCTTCTATTATCCTGGCTGATGAACCAACTGGTAACCTGCAATCGGCACAGGCTGAGGAGATTATGGAATTATTCAAAAAATTAAACCAGGAAGATGGCATTACCATTATCCAGGTTACCCACTCTGAAAAAAATGCACAATATGGCAATAGGATTTTACACATTGCCGATGGTGTGGTAAAAGAGGATGTTACTGTGGCTTAAATAGTATATTAGCTATAGAAGCAAAAAATGCACGCAGATATACCATCCGTGTTTATCTGTGTGCATCCCCGCCTGACCGGCTGGGCAGGTGTGGTTAAAAACTGAATGAAACCTTGCTCCGAAATAAAACATTCGAGAGCCGTCATCCTGAATTTATTTCAGGGTCTATTTGGCATATACTAATAAATTAGCCAAAATACATTTTGGACTGGACGTTTGAAATCCTTTCCAAAATAAACATATTTTTATCCATAATACTACTCCTAATCATTAAATTCGTTTTCTAAAACCATTTTAATGAAACAGCTCCTGATTCTTGCATTTTCTTTCCTTTCTATCGCCAGCTTTGCCCAAAAGCAGTTACCAATTATAAAAGCAAATTCTAAAACAGCGAAGATTTTGGAAGAAGATGGTCTAACAAAAGGCTGGACAATTGATCCGAAAACAAATCCTGATGTTTTTACCACTTCAAAACTTGTAAAAGCTAAATCGGTTAAATTTAAAACCGATATCGATTCCATTATCTTTAAAATCAAACCCGGTGAAAAAAAGGATTTTATTGTACTCTTAAATGGGAAAGATTCGTGCCTCACCAGGATTACCAGTCCGGAAATTAAAAATTTCAGTAAAATCAAACCCGAAATCCACGACAGTATCCCGCTTTTTATCAATAGTGAGAGCACCATTTACGTTAAATCGGTACTCAATAAAATAGACACACTGAATTTAAATTTCGATAGCGGAACAACTGAACTGGTGATTACCGACGAGGTATTAAAGAACAAGGTAAAATCTGATCCTAAACTTTACAATACCTATTATAACCTTAGCTTGGGTAACAGTGATTATAAAACCAGGGTTTATCCTGCACAGCTTACCGGAGTAGGTACCGAAGGAAGGTTTGGCTGGGACCTGTTTGATGGAAAAATACTTGAACTCAATTACGATAAAAATGTAATGGTTGTTCACTCTGTGCTGCCAAAATATGTAAGCAAGGATAAAAGCTTTACCAGTTTGAATATCAGATATTTTGCAGAACTTTTTCTGATAGAAAGTACCATCGAACAGAGCGGAATAAAAAATACGGACTGGTTTCTTTTTGATACCGGTTATCATCGCACAGCCATGCTTGATAACGATCTGCTTAAAAACGGAAACTTCCCTACTGATAAAATGGAAGTAATCAAGAAAGTAATAATGCGTGGTGCTACCGGGAATGAGATCCCTGTGGTTACTGCTAACCTGCAGACCTTAAAATTGGGTAAATATGATTTGAAAGATGTACCTGTACAGCTCATAACCGGTAACAAACCCTTAAGAGGAGCAAATATCCATATTTTGGGCAACGAGGTTTTAAAACGTTTCAACACCTTTTTCGATTTTCAGAACAATGTAGTTTACCTTAAACCGAACCATTTTTATAACGATACCTACGTAGAGCAGAAAAAGAGCGGCGCGTAGTTTTATATACAAGATCGTCATCTCGACTGAAGCGCAGCGGAATGCCCGCCTGCTTCGGGCAGGGAGAGATCTATTTCTAGGCAGATTTCTCGACTTCGTTGCACTTCGCTCGAAATGACGACAGCTGTAGTTTAAACCCTAAACCATACCTTTGCTTTATGCAAAAAACGTTTACCGATCAAATGGGGCAGGAGATCACCATCAATTTCCCTCCAAAACGGATTATTTCTGTTGTACCCTCACAAACAGAACTTTTATTCGATTTAGGTCTGGATCAGGAAATTATCGGATTGACTAAATTTTGTATCCATCCGATAGAAAAATTTGCAACGCGCACCAAAGTAGGGGGGACGAAAAAACTCAATATCGATCTCATTAAAGATTTAAAGCCCGATCTCATCATCGGTAATAAAGAGGAAAATACACAGGGTGATATAGAAGAACTTGCCGAATATTTCCCGGTTTGGATGAGCGATATTTTTACCCTTGATGATGCGATGAAAACCATCAGCGAAATAGGAGCTCTGGTAGATCGCGAACCCGAAGCCAGTTACCTTAACCACCTTATTTCGGCCGGCTTTAACGACCTGAAAACACTTGCACTTCAAAATCATATCGACAAAAAAGTAGCTTACCTCATTTGGCGTAAACCCTATATGGCCGCTGGAAAAAATACTTTTATCAATGATATTCTGCTCCTTAACGGTATGACAAATGTTGTAGAAAGCGAACGCTATCCCGCGATAACACTGGAAGAGCTGAAAACTACAAACTGCGAACTGGTTCTACTGTCGTCAGAGCCTTATCCTTTTGGCGAAAAACACATTGAAGAAATTCAATCAGCCGTTCCCAATGCCAAAGTAATGTTGGTTGACGGGGAGATGTTCAGCTGGTATGGCAGCAGATTAGTTAAAGCCGTTCAATATTTTTTCGAATTTCAAAAACAACTTTATTAAGCATACCGTTTTAATTTTTGTAAATTGTAGCATAAAATTAAATCACCCCGTTTAAACTACCATGAAGAAAATATTAGTATTATCCCTGTTTGTTGCTGTAATTTCTGGCTGTAGCTCCATGAAAGATGCAAACCACACCGGCTCTGTTACCGCAAGCGGAACCATTCAAAAACTGGGTATGAGTACCTTTCAGTACGGTACGCACCTGCTAAAAGCCGATAACAAAACCTATGCTTTAAAAAGTGGCTCAATCAATCTTGATACTTATTTAGATCGAAAAGTAAAGATAAAAGGAAAAAAGGTTAAAGGTTATCCAATAGATGGCGGACCGGAGTTGGTTGATGTAACACTGGTTGAGTTTTAGGTAAAATGGAGCATATATAATGGAAAATGGATGATGTAGGATGGGAAATGTATGATGGGGCATGTTGCGGGGGAATCTCCATGGTCTGTGTTTCACAAACCATCGGTAAGATTTATTTATCTATCTATGTTAATTTGTAAAATATAGATATTAAGCCATTTATGTATCTGTGTCTCGCAAGGACCAACATTAATCCAATTTTATGGTCTATAAGTCATCATAAAAGTTTGATTTTCCAATTTAGTTTCTATCTTTGCAGTCCTTAAAACATCCTATCTGCGGAAGTGGCGTAATTGGTAGCCGCACCAGACTTAGGATCTGGCGCTTCACGGCGTGGGGGTTCGAGTCCCTTCTTCCGCACAACACGATAAACCGTTCCGACTTGATGTCGGAACGGTTTTTTTGTTTCCTCGGCATTATTGAATTTGGTAGCGTCCCATCGGGACGCTTCATGGGTAGCCAATTGCAAGATTGGCGTTTCCGTTCCGTAGGAACGTTTGGTGTTTACGTATTGATTTTGTTTTACGTTACAAGTTTCCCATGGTTTGTGTCTTCATGGTTTGTGTCTCCACAAACCATCACAAAAACTCCCAATAAACCGTTCGGTTAGTTTTTTTTCTCCTTAAAAACTAAATAGTTACCATTTTGTAATCAAAATAATCAATAAAATATTGGCGATGGCTTTTGATTATTCAATCTTGTTTCTATCTTTGCAGTCCTTACAACATCCTAACTGCGGAAGTGGCGTAATTGGTAGCCGCACCAGACTTAGGATCTGGCGCTTCACGGCGTGGGGGTTCGAGTCCCTTCTTCCGCACAACAAGATAAAGGCCGTTCCGATTTAAACATCGGAACGGTTTTGTTTTTAAAAACATTGATTAATAAAAATTGATGTGCTGTTTTAATTGGAAAGATATGTGTCATTTGTCTCAAATCTCATATCATAATACTCAAATCTAATTGCATATCTCAATACTCATATCTCAGAAAAAATGAATATTACACAGGAAAAAACCGGCAACTTAAATGCTGTTGTAAAAATCAAGATCGCACCTGCTGATTATACTGGAAAAGTAGAGAAAGCCATTAAAGATCAAGCTAAAAAAGCGCAATTACCTGGTTTCCGTAAAGGAATGGTTCCTGCTGCCCACATTAAAAAAATGTATGGCAAAAGCATCCTGGTAGAAGAGGTTAACAACTTATTGAACGATACCCTATCTAACTATATCGCAGAGCAAAAATTAGAAATTTTAGGTCAACCACTTCCTAAAATGGACGATGAGCGCGAATTTAAATGGGATAATACAGATGATTTCGAATTTGATTATGAGTTGGGTTTAGCGCCTGCTTTTGATGTAAACGTTTCATCTAAAGATAAATTTACCGAGTATGTGGTTAAAGCTGATCAGGAAACTTTAGAAAGCCGTATCAAAAACATCCGTCGTAGCTATGGTAAAATGACAAATCCTGAGGTTTCTGCTGATGGTGATGTACTTTATGCTGAGTTAACCCAGGTTGCTGATGGTGCTGCTGTTGAAGGTGGTATTACCAGTACTGCAACTATCCGTTTGGATCAGATAAAAGATAAAAAAATCCTTAAATCGTTAATCGGTTTAAAGAAAGAAGATGAAGTTACCATCGATATCCAGAAAGCACTTGAAGATGCTGCGGTAATTGCAAAAGCTTTAAACATTTCTGAAGAGCAGGCTGCCGAATTAAAAGCAGATTTTAAACTTCATATCAAAAACGTAAACCGTTTAGAAGAATCAGACTTAAACCAGGAATTTTTTGATAAACTTTTTGGCGAAGGTACAGTAACTGACGAAGCTGGTTTCAAAGCAAAAATTACTGAAGAAGTAGAAAGCATGTTTAAACAGGATGCTGAACGTAAATTATCGAACGATATTTACGAGGCATTGTTAGTTAAACACAACTTCGAATTGCCGGATGAGTTCCTACGTCGCTGGTTAAAAGCAACCAACGAAAAATTAACCGACGAAGAATTGGCAGAAGGTTATGACGATTTTGCTAAAAACCTTAAATGGACTTTGATCGAAAACAAAATTATCAAAGATAACAGCATCGAAATTAAATATGAAGATGTAGTTCAGGCTGCTAAAGCAAAATTAGATGCACAGTTCAGAATGTACAGCCCAAGCCCGCTTCCTGAAGATCAACTGGCACAATATGCCGTTCAGTTTTTACAGGACAAAGAAAATGCTAACCGTGTTTTCGAAGAGGTTAAAGCATTAAAAACTTTCGAGCAGATCAAATCTATCGTTACTTTAGAACAAAAAGATATTGATTACGATAAGTTTGTAGCGCTTGTTGAGAAAAAAGCATAGTGCAAGGGGTATAGTGCATAGCACTTTTAATGCCCAAAGCTAAAGTCAATTTAAAATCTTATTTTGTTGTATGGCAAAATTTAGATTTCAAGACTTGCAAATTTGGCAGAGAGCCATCATTGTAGGTAATAAGTTGATAGATATTTCTGAGAAATTAGAAGAAATTAAAAAATTTAGATTCGCAGAGCAGCTTCGAGGAGCTGCTCTTAGCGTATCTAATAATATCGCGGAAGGATCAGGCTCCAACTCTGCTGCCGATTTTAAAAGGTTTTTAAACTATGCACATCGGTCTATCTTCGAAAATGCCAATATTCTTTTGGTGTTAAATTTAAGATTACTAGTTTCTGACAAGGATTTGGCAGATTTATTAGAAGATTTAGATATTTTAGCAAGGATGATTACCAGCTTTTCTAAAAGTTTGAAATAACGGGGATGCTATATTGTCATAGATTTCGATATGGTATGCTCTTTGTCTAAACCACTATATAATTGAAATATTATTTATATTTTGGTTTTTTATTATTCACGAAACGACGGGGAACAGGAGCTCAAAGCTCTATGCCCTCTGCTAAAAACTCTATAACTCATGAACATAGATTCACAAGAATTCAGAAAATTTGCCGTTAAACATCAGGGGATTGGCGGTTTGCACGTAGATAAATTTATTGCTCAGGCTAATTTAAACCCTAAGAGCATGACACCATATATCATTGAAGAACGCCAGTTGAACGTAGCGCAAATGGATGTTTTTTCAAGATTAATGATGGACCGTATTATCTTTTTAGGTGATGCCATTTACGATCAGAATGCCAACATTATCCAGGCGCAGTTGTTGTTTTTACAGTCTGCAGATGCCGATAGGGACATTCAGATCTATATTAATTCGCCAGGTGGTTCGGTTTATGCCGGTTTAGGTATTTACGATACCATGCAATATATCCAACCTGATGTAGCTACTATCTGTACCGGTATGGCAGCATCAATGGGTGCGGTTTTATTGGTTGCAGGTGCTAAAGGAAAACGTGCTGCTTTACCTCATTCAAGGGTAATGATCCATCAGCCATCAGGAGGCGCACAGGGCGTGGCATCTGATATGGAGATCAACCTGAGAGAGATGTTGAAATTGAAAAAAGAATTATACGATATTATTTCAGAGCACTCTGGCCAAACATATGACTGGGTAGAGAAAGCTTCAGACCGCGATTACTGGATGACTGCTGATGAAGCAAAAGGATTTGGTATGGTTGACGAAGTATTATCGAGAAACGCAAATAAAAATGGCGAAACAAAATAAAGAATCCCGTTGCTCATTCTGCCATTCTGGCAAGCATGAAACTTTAATGCTGATTGAAGGCATGGATGCATTTATCTGCGATAAGTGCGTTACCCAGGCCAACCAGTTGCTTGCACAGGAATTAGGAACCAAAGGGACAAAAAATATTCAGGAGGCGATTAATTTATTAAAGCCTCTTGAAATTAAGCAACACCTTGATCAGTATGTGATTGGTCAGGATGATGCCAAAAAGGTACTTTCTGTTGCGGTTTACAACCACTACAAACGTTTAAACCAAAAGGTTGATAAAGACGAGATCGAGATTGAAAAATCGAATATCATGTTGGTGGGCGAAACAGGTACGGGTAAAACACTTTTGGCCAAAACCATTGCAAAAATTTTGCATGTACCTTTCTGTATCTGCGATGCCACTGTTTTAACAGAAGCAGGTTATGTAGGTGAAGATGTGGAGAGTATTTTAACCCGTTTGCTACAGGCTGCTGATTATGATGTAACGGCTGCCGAGCGTGGTATTGTATATATCGATGAGGTAGATAAGGTGGCGCGTAAAAGCGATAATCCATCCATTACCCGTGATGTATCAGGAGAGGGTGTTCAGCAGGCTTTGCTGAAGATTTTGGAAGGTACGGTAGTAAATGTTCCACCTCAGGGCGGACGTAAGCACCCAGACCAGAAAATGATCCCGGTGAATACGAACAACATCCTGTTTATCTGTGGTGGAGCATTTGATGGTATCGAACGCAAAATCGCCAATCGTTTACGTACGCAGGCTGTAGGATATAAAGTAAAGAAAGATGAGACTGTTTTAGATCTTAAAAATCTTTATAAGTATATTACACCACAGGATCTGAAATCTTTTGGATTAATTCCCGAATTGATTGGTCGTATACCAGTTCTTTCACACTTAAATCCATTGGATAAAGAATCGTTAAGGAATATTTTAACCGCACCTAAAAACTCATTGATCAAACAATATGTTAAGCTTTTTGCTTACGAAAATGTAAAACTTGTTTTTGATGAGGATGTTTTAGATTTTATTGTAGATAAAGCAATGGAATATAAATTGGGCGCACGTGGTTTAAGATCGATCTGTGAAGCAATTATGCTGGATGCAATGTTTGATACACCAACGCAAACAGATGTCAAGGAGCTGCATATCAATCTCGATTACGCGATAGAGAAATTTGAAAAGGCCGATTTTAAAAAGTTGCAGGCCGCTTAAAAAATCAAATCCTTCCCGTAATCGGGAGGGATTTTTTGTAATATAGTATTTGTTAACGCCATGCGTTTAGCGCTGTGCTTAAAGCTAGAAGAATATGAACGAAGAAAAAGATATAAAAAAAGATGAAGCCGTTGTAGAGCAATCAAAAAAAGTGAAAGAAGTAGAAACTCCTGTTAAAGCAGGGTTAAAATCTAAAGATGAAATTGTAAAAAACTGGTTGCCACGTTATACCGGCCGTCCCTTGGATCAGTTTGGAGATTATATCCTGCTCACCAATTTCAGTAAGTATGTAACCATGTTTTCTGAATGGAACGATAACGCGCCGATTATGGGGTTAGATAAGCCCATGCAGAGTGTTACCGCAAATGGCATTACCATTATCAATTTTGGTATGGGAAGTCCGCTGGCCGCCACCATGATGGATTTATTAACTGCGATCAGACCTAAAGCCGTGCTGTTTTTGGGTAAATGTGGCGGTTTGAAAAAGAAAAACCAATTGGGCGATCTGATCCTTCCGATTGCAGCCATCAGGGGTGAGGGTACATCAAATGATTACCTGCCTGCCGAAGTGCCGGCATTGCCTGCCTTCGCATTGCAGAAAGCGATTTCTACTACCATACGCGACCATGGTAGGGATTATTGGACCGGAACCTGTTACACCACCAACCGTAGGGTTTGGGAACACGATAAAGAGTTTAAAAAATATTTGAAAACTTTGCGTGCAATGGCTGTAGATATGGAAACCGCAACGATTTTTACCACAGCATTTGCCAATAAGATTCCTGCTGGTGCATTACTGCTGGTTTCAGATCAGCCAATGATCCCTGAAGGCGTTAAAACCGCAGAAAGCGATAGCAGTGTGACCGAAAAATATGTGGAAACACATTTGCGCATTGGTATCGATTCGTTAAAACAGTTAATTAACAACGGTTTAACGGTGAAACACTTGTTGTTTTAAGGATTTGTTATTAAGAAAGTACCTTCCTTCAAAATACTGTCCCACAATGCCGTCACCCTGAACTTGCTTCAGGGTCTTTCATACAAGATTAGATTTCCAAAAAACCGGCTATAGCCGGTTTTTATGTTGTATTCTCACTTATTCAGGTTCGGTAAATAACCATAAAGCATTAAATCATTGGTACTATTAATCGTGTAATTACAGCCATTGTGTAAAAGCACAATCCTGTCAGAAACATTAAGTATCGTTCTGTAGTCATGATCGGTTATCACGAAACCTTTAAACGGTTTTAAGCTGTTAATGTGGTGTTTCAGCTCATCAACCAATAATGGTGCTAATTGTGAAAAAGGCTCATCTAAAAGAACAAAATCTGCATCGCTGTAAATGATGATCAATGCTTCCAGTAACCTGCGCTCTCCACCCGAGAAATCCCTGAATTTCTTTTTAAAATTATCGGCAACAAAGGGGACTTCAAGTAATTTCTCCCTGTATATTTTACAGAATAGCTCAATTGCTGCGGCGACGCTTAACTTGTTCGGGATAAAATTATCCTGGGGTAGATAACAAAGGTTTTTTGATAAATAACCTCTGTCATATATTCTATTATCGATGTTGAGGTATTTAAAATCTGCTTTTACACTTCCGAAGATGATTTTTAACAAAGTAGATTTGCCGGAACCGTTTCTGCCCAGTAGGCCTACAACTTCACCAATTCCACACTTTAAATAAACGCTGCTTAATATTGCTCTATTGGCAAAAGATCGCTTAACACTGTCGATAAAAAGTCCCTGCATATTGATGATATAATTAAGATGGCGATAAAAACGGTAAAATCGTATAAAACCATGTTTGTTATGATTTTTCTAAAACCTATCCCTTGATTTTTAAAAAAGTAGGCTGTTGATCGGTAAAACATGAAGTATATAGCTGTAGAGAACAGCCAGCCAATAAGTTTGAGGAACAGGGCCAATGAATAAATGGCCGGCGCCTTAAAACCGTTTAAAATAAAAAATACCGATACCAATAAACTCACCAATTTATTCCATACAAAGATAGGCTTATAAACAGATATGGATTTTTTGAGCAGGTTAACCGACATAATTTAAAGATATGAAATCAGAACAGTAAATTTAGTTTTAGGTGCAGGAATGTCATTAAAAATAACTCCTCTAATTTGCTGTCACTTTGAGCGACTTCGATAGCTATCGGGTGCAGCGCAGTCGAGAACTACGAATTGCTCAGCGAAGCTAAATCTGCTTCGAGATAGATCTCTCCATTCCACTACGTTCCAGTCGAGATGACGGCCGTTTTATTTAGTTGTCATTCTGAGTTTACTCGAGAGAACGACTATTCTAGCGAGCCGTCACCCTGAACTTGTTTTATTAGCTGTTATTATTGTTTTTAATGGTCTAATAGCTACTTCGTGGTCAGGGTCTTTCATGCAAGATCAGATTTCTCCGTTCCACTGCGTTTCAGTCGGGATGACGAGTGAGCTATTAAAAAATGCATAAACAAAAAAAGACCGGCAAATAGCCGATCTTTTTTTGTTTTAATGAAATCCAATTTCTTATCCTAAATAAGATTTTAAGATTTTGCTTCTTGAAGTATGACGTAAGCGTTGTAGCGCTTTATCTTTAATCTGACGAACACGCTCGCGTGTTAGATTGAATTTCTCACCGATTTCTTCTAAAGAAAGTGGGTGGTTAGAACCTAAACCGAAGAATAAAACAATAATTTCTCTTTCTCTTTCTGTTAAAGTAGATAAAGAACGTTTAATCTCTTCTGATAAAGATTCGTTGATCAATGAGCTATCGGTGTTCGGCTCGTGGTTTTCCAATACATCCAATAATGTATTTTCTTCACCCTGAACAAAAGGGGCATCCATTGATACGTGACGACCGGAGTTACTTAGAGTGTCCGAAATTTTATCCACCGTAGTTTCTAAAATGTCGGCAAGTTCTTCCGGAGAAGGCTCACGCTCATATTCCTGCTCCAGCTTAGAGAAAGCCTTGCTGATTTTACTTAACGAACCTACCTGGTTTAATGGTAAACGTACAATACGGCTCTGCTCGGCAATGGCCTGAAGAATTGATTGACGGATCCACCAAACGGCATAAGAAATGAATTTGAAACCTTTGGTTTCATCAAAACGTTTTGCCGCTTTAATTAAACCCAGGTTACCTTCATTAATTAAATCACCTAATGTTAAACCTTGATTTTGATATTGTTTTGCAACAGATACAACGAAACGCAAGTTCGTTTTAGTTAAGCGCTCTAATGCAGCCTGATCACCTTCACGAATCTTCCTTGCTAAAATTACCTCTTCTTCTGCTGTTATTAAGTCTACTTTACCAATTTCATGTAGGTACTTATCTAAGGATTGACTTTCACGGTTGGTAATGGATTGCGTTATCTTGAGTTGTCTCATTTATACGAATTGTGTGCTCTTTAATTATTGAGTGTGCAAAGTTACGAAATTGTATGGCAATCCGAAAGGATAAAATGCTGAAAATGTTGCCGTTTGCACAACTTTTTTACAGTTTTACTTACTACAAAAATCATTCCAAATAAATTTCTGACATCATTTAAGCTGTCAGGCTGTTTATAGCTGTTATTCGCTTATTATTTATTGTAAAACAATAAATATATTTTGAATTGTAATAATTTATTATTTATGTTTGTGCTATAAATATTAAATAAAAATGACGTTTCTCCAATTTCCATTTTTTTATTCCAAACAGATCGCCCTTAACCGTACTGCGGTTTTTGGAGTCAGGATTTTTTGTCAGCCTGTTTTATATGTGCTGCCCATATTATCGGATAATTTTTTGTCGGATTTTTTCTAACCCAATTGTATAACCACTAAACCAAAATGATGTAACATCATAAATTATGAAAAACACGCTTCAACAAATTCAAAAAATATCGGTCGGCATGTGGCTGGTAGTTTGGCTGATATTTTTTATCTCCACAATATCCGAAATAATAAAAGACTTTAGCGCGCCAACCAACTCTATCCTGTTTCTCGATGGCATAAAGCAAACCGTATCAATCGGTTTTTATCTCTGTATAGGCTGGCTGCTGTTTAAACTGGTTTATAATGACCGGCAGTATATTGCAACCACAATTGTTTCGGAAGAAGGGATTAAAAAAATCAAGGCTATATGGTATGCCATATTTTCCTATCTGATTTTTAAATTCTTTTTTATCAGTATCATAAGCTGGTTTATTTTACCGGGGTTGGTTGATGTACAGCAGGCAGAGGTTTTGGGTTATGGGGTAAAGGTGGGTATAAAACCGTTTACCGATTTATTTATCGCCAACGTGATTGTTTGGGCGCTATTGCTGGTAATTAATTATTCGCTCAGGTTAAAAAAAGAAAACGATTTAACGATATAATATGAAAACAGATAATCAAATCAGGTTAATCAAAATGGGGTATATCATTACACTTTTAGTCGTATTTCTCTTTTCGTTTAAAGATGCAGTTAGGGGTTTTGAAGATGGTTATAGCGAAGGTGGAAAAGGGGGCTTATTTGGGCTGTTTGCAGGGATATTCATATTATTGATCACTTTCTTCGGCTTAAGGATCTTGGTTTATCTGTACCGTTTTATCGATTCGGTACAGGCAGGCGATGTTTTTAGCAACGAAAACGCAGAGCGCCTTAAACGTATGGGATGGTATTGTACTTTCATACCGTTTGCGTTATTCGTTTTTAATGCTTTAGAATATGCCAATCAATCGGGAAACCATAAAAACCTGACTTTAAGTATCATCGAAAATGTTGATTTCCAGATCTGGCTGTTGATTTTTGGCTTAACGCTTTTAACAATAGCTTTCGTATTTAAAAAGGGGATTGAACTCAAAAAAGAAAACGATTTAACAATTTAAAACCATGGAGAATTTAAAACCGTCAAAATCATTATTTGGTGATATTATTGGTGCCATTATCCTCGTAGCAATATGCTTTCTCTTTATTTGGATGATGATTAGTCCATTCTTTATAAGCCATTCTACAGGTGATAATAACGATTCTGAAAGTTACGAATGGGTAGATCCGCCTAATAAATATGATCTGTTAGATGATAGTGTAACAACACTTGAAAATGATCTTAATCGACTTAAATCAAAGGCTGCGTACAGTAAAAGCAATCTTTTGCCGGCTGTAGGATACAATTTCAATGGATTTTTTGGAGTTTCGGCCTATACCGATACCGCACGGAAAAACAAGCAAACATTTATTGGGTTATTGGATTTTGGGTTAAATCAGAATAGGTTCGATTTCAGAAATTCATCAAAATATTATTTTAAAGATGGAGTATCCCACCTGCAGGTTCCACAGCTCACAAAAATCGGTAAGCATAATTACAAAATAAGTTATACCGATAAAAAGGTTGATTACAGGTATGACCCGGGCAGAAATGTAATTTTAATCCCGCTGCATAGTGATGGTGGAATATTAACCGGTAAAATCCTTTCTTTGATGGTGGTTTTGGTTGCCTCTTTCATTTTTATGTTCGGTTTGGTTTTGATCATAAAGTTTCTGATCAGGATATCACGGAATCAGGTTTTTGAGGCGATCAATATCCGCAGGTTATTCTGGATTTCGATATGTTGTTTTGCCTCGGTACTTATCCGTTATGTTGTTTCTGGTGTATTATACCTTATCTATGCTAAAAAATTGTCGGCAGAAGTAATTTATGCCAAAAAAATCTCGGGTGGCGATATATCCCTTTTTCTGTTGGGCGTGCTGTTTATTGCGCTTTATGTTGCCTTTAAAAAAGGATTTAAACTTAAACAGGAAAACGATTTAACTATTTAGGTTATTTGGGAACATTCATAACTTTACCGATCCGATAATGGCTATAATAGTTAATTTAGATGTAATGCTTGCGCGACGGAAGATGTCGCTTACCGAATTGAGTGATCGGGTTGGGATAACCATGTCTAATTTGTCCATTTTAAAAACCGGTAAGGCAAAAGCAATCCGTTTTGAAACATTGGAAGCAATTTGTGGTATTTTAGATTGCCAGCCAGGCGATATACTGGAGTTTCGCGCTGACTAAACCTTGCAGGTTTCGCAAGCCCGCGAGAGCAAACCTATAAGGTCTTAAAGACCTTATAGGTTTTTTGAAAAAGAGGGGAATAAAAAAGCCTTCCAGTTTTTACTGAAAGGCTTTGAATATTGCTTAAAGCTTTGGTCTTTAACCTTTAGTTTTTTAGCTTAAAAACTATGCTTGTTCTGCCAAAACTTTGGTTACCAGATCAGCTGCTTCTTTTAAAGCAATTGCTGAATAAACCTGTAGGCCTGACTCATCAATCAATTTTTTAGCTTCTTCTGCATTTGTACCCTGCAAACGGCAGATAATTGGCACCGGAATGTTTCCGATTTCTTTATAAGCATCGATTACACCTTGCGCAACACGGTCACAACGAACAATACCACCAAAAATATTGATTAAGATTGCTTTAACGTTAGGGTCTTTGAGGATAATATTGAAAGCCGCTTTAACAGTCTGAGCGTTTGCAGTTCCACCAACGTCCAAAAAGTTTGCAGGCTCACCACCGGCAAGTTTAATGATATCCATGGTTGCCATGGCCAAACCAGCACCGTTAACCATACAACCTACGTTACCATCAAGGTTAACGAAGTTTAGGTTAGAAGCACTTGCTTCAACTTCCATTGGATCTTCTTCGGTTACATCACGCATTGCTGCATAATCAGGGTGGCGGAATAAACCGTTTTCATCCAAATTAACTTTAGCATCAACTGCGATTACTTTATCATCAGATGTTTTTAAAACCGGGTTGATTTCGAACATCGAAGAATCGGTTGCTTCGTAAGCTTTGTACAATGCCGAAACGAATTTCACCATTTCTTTAAAAGCATTACCGCTAACGCCAAGATTGAAAGCAATTTTACGTGCCTGGAAGCCCTGTAAACCAACTTTAGGATCGATTTCTTCTTTGAAGATCAGGTGCGGCGTGTGCTCTGCAACTTCTTCAATATCCATACCACCTTCGGTACTGTACATGATGATGTTACGGCCTTTTGCGCGGTCTAACAATACCGAAATATAGAATTCTTTGGTTTCAGAAGCACCTGGATAATAAACATCCTGTGCCACTAAAATTTTGTTCACTTTTTTACCTTCAGGACCGGTTTGAGGGGTAACCAACTGCATGCCGATGATGTCGGTTGCACGTTGTTTAACTTCATCAAGGTTTTTGGCTAATTTAACACCACCACCTTTACCGCGACCACCAGCGTGGATTTGCGCTTTAATTACAACCCAGTCAGAATTGTAATCTACTTTCAGTTGCTTAGCAGCCTCAACAGCTTGCTCAGGAGTATCGGCAACAATTCCTTCTTGAACGTTAACACCGAAACTTTTTAATATCTGTTTACCCTGGTATTCGTGAATATTCATCTGTTTATATTTTTGTCTTTATCTGTCAGATGGAGCCTTTTACTATTAAAACAATTGTTTTAATAGTATCGGGTTCATTTGCTACAAAATTTGCCCAAAGCTACAATTTCAAACCCTTTAAACAAATAGCAAATGCCGATTTTTTCAGAAAATGAACGTTTTATGTTAATCGCGAAAAAGAGGGTGGCAAGTATCGTAACCATATGTATTGAACCCTGGTTACAATCCTTGTTTTTACAATGAATTGATGGCTTAAAGATTTGCTAAAATATTTTTTTTGCTAAATTTTTAACTTCATCCTTTAATCCCTGATCAAAAACGACTTTAAATGCTTCTGTTTTTAGGTTGTAAACAAAATATTCTACTTCATCGGCTTCATTAAATTTTTTATCACCGTTTGAATCTTTGATCAGATCTATAAATATCAGGTTGTGCTGATCGTCTATTTTCCAGTTGCTTAGGTGGTAATTGTATGGTGTGATCCGCGTAAAAGCTGTTCCGTCGAGTTTCGAGATGTAAAATTTATGGGGATCCTTTGTTGTCAATTTTTTATCACCGTCATTATCCGAATCGGTAACGCTATAATAAATAAACTGATCGGATAAATTGTTTTTGTTATTCGATCTGTTTTCTGAATTACCGATGTTGAAAGAGTTGATAACAAGCCTTTCTTTAGTAAGTAATTCGCTTTTGCCAGAAAGCGTGTTATAAAAAATCATATTCCAATAGTTGTTGACTGCTTCTCTTTTATAACTATCGCTGTCATCGCTTTCATTTAGTTTTAAAGGGTAAAGCGCAAAGTCAGTTCCTTTTATGATGACAGGGGAACCATATTGTACTTCCTGTTGATTTTTTGGCTCGACACTGTTAATTTCTCCGGTAGAAATGGTCTTGCTTTCTTCAGTACATGCAGCAATTAAGATGAAACTGCCCAATAAGGCTATCGAGATTGTTTTTTTCATTGTCGTTAATTTGGTTTGAGGTTAAAATTTAGTCAATTTAACATATTTACTGTTCTGCCGTCTGGCGTATAATTGAACAGATAGCTGGCAAAGTGCTTAAATTTAACTTCCTGCAAAGGGCGTTCCGAAGATTCCAACGGCAAGTTCTGCCCAGATGAGGAACAGTGCCAGTAAAATTACAATAAGGATTACAGTACGTAAAGTACCTGTTTTTAGGTTTCTGATCACCAGTTCGATGGCCAAACCTGTACTTAACAATAGCGCGCCTGCTGTTGCAAAATCGATCAAAGTCCATTTTACCTCATTACTAAACTGCATGGCTATTAAAGGAATGGCCAAAATTGTTACTGTTATTGCCAAAATAGCAATGATCCTGAATTTGCCTGAGCCAAGTGTTTCCTGAATTTTCATGATTTTAATGTTTTAATTTAAGAATAAATAATTAAGTTTTAATTCCCCCGATACAATTTGCATCAGGGGAAATCCAAACTGGGTTGGAGTTGTTGAGAGGTTAATTATTGTTATGGATTAATATAATAGATAAGAATAGTTTGCCGATCGTTGAAAAAAGCGATATAACAATCTTCATCCTCGTTATTTATACAGCGTTGTTTGGTTATAATGATTTTCTTTCTCTGTTCCTTGTTTAAAAAGTTATCTACTTCGGTCGAATTAATAAGGTCTGCATCATTAAATGATTTATCCTGAATTATTTTTTTATATAGTTTTTTGTAATCACTGGCCGAGAGTTCCATCATAAATAAAGCATAATAATCACCATGAAAATCTGGATAGCTTGCTGATTTTTTAACCACATTTGCTGATGGTGGGGCAGGAGATCCAGTTGTCGTTTTATATTTTTCCATATAAAAAGAATCTGTTGGGTATAAAGCAGTGAAGACAGCATAAAAAATAGATAGTTGTATAAAGCTTAACGGAATAATAAAAGCATACTTTAATTTATTCCTCCATTTTCTCCTTATAATTATCCCAATGAAGATTATTGGAAGCAGTGAAACGAAAAAAAATAATAAAAAAGCAGCGGTTGGTTGAAGCGTTGAAAAATCCATCACCTTTTTATTTTTTTATCAAAATAACCTTCGAAGCATTGTTGGCCAATTGCACCGCCACCAAACTCTAACGCCACTTTTTCATTGTATAAAATGTGCATGCAACCATCATTATATGCCTTTTTTAAGCTATCGGTTAGCGGTTTATCAAATAGGTTATAGAAATACATCCCCATGCCGCTTCTTTGGTAACCAATGGTAAATGGTTCACCGCTTTCAACAGAAATGCAATTGGCATTGTCCATTTTTTCTTTTAGCTGCGTTAAGGTTTGTTTCGTCCACCCAAGTTCAGTGAGTAGGGAGTCTGTTTTTTTAGCACTTATTTTAATATTCCAATTGCTTGACCGACCTTTTTCGTCGGAAAGATGGAAAATGGCCAGCTCTTCATCATTTTCGAATTCTATCGTTACCGATTTATCATTCGGGATGATCTGTTCTGCATATTTTTTTAGTTGATAAATCTCTTTTGTTTTGGACTTATAATTTTCAATCAAATCTACTTTTGAATGATGAGAGTCGAATACACCCACAAATGCAGATACTACCCAAACCACATAGGCTACATAAAGAAATATCCCTATTCCTAAAATGGACACCCCCCAGATTAATACCTTTTTCATTTTCTTACTTATTCAATCCAAAATATTCAGCTGTATTCCAATCCGGTAAATTCCATGATAACCAGCTGGTTTTTTTATAACGCTCTTTGAAATACTCAATTCTGTTATCCAAGCGGGTTAAAATCTGATCGTTGGTTGAGCTGGTAATGATTTCTCCTTTTGGAACAAAAGAATGTGATAATAAGGCTTTCCGGTTTTTATCCAATGTTGGGAGTGTTTTTTCGGTTAGGGAAAGTAGGTAATCTGCATCTAAAGCAATAGCTGTTTCGTGTGCCAGGTTATATTTTACAATAAAAATATCCCAATTAACAATGTTAAAGGTAAGGAGCAGTGCAAACCAGATATTCCCGTTCATTTTGAATAAATAAAATATCGTTTTCTGTTTGGCCACCTTGAAATAAACCGTTGCCAGACCAATGATACAAAGAATGGCAAATACAAGCACACCGATCCTTTTATGTGTTAGGCCATGGAATTCGATATAATAACCATCGCGGATAAAGACTGAAATGATAAGGATAAAATTTTGTACCATCCAGGTATAAGCCAATAACCGGAGGATTTTGCTTTTATGGTAAAAGTTTAAATTCCCCCTGAAATAATACAGGATTACTGCCATGGCCATTACGATACTGAAGATTAAGGCATTTGTACCCTGGTGCAATTCTCCCGAAAAATTGCCCGAAGGCTCATAACCGAACCAAAGCGTGGTAATATCGATTGTATTTAATAATAATAATAGGAGGTTAAGTGCTACAAAAGAAATAACGCCCACAATATATTCGGTTTTTAAAGCCATTTTGCGGGTTAACAGGTTGCCGCTAAAGGTTTCTATAATATTATACCATATTGTTTTGCGGCCTATGCCCCTTCTAATGCGCAATAACTGATCTTTGCATTTCAGCTCGGCTTTTTCGAGGCTTTTATCAAAAAAGGTCAGCAATAAACCACTTGTTAAAACCAATCCAAAACAGAAGTGAACGATGCGTTCGATACTCAGGTCGCTAAAAAAGAAATGAAGGATATTATTGAAAAAATTACCAATATTGGTAAGCATCACTTCTGCATAATGGGCAAAAACGTTACTGGCTGCCGCATATAAACAGGCAAATATGGTTACAATAATTACAGGGATAAAAATGTATTTGATCAGGGTAAAAAGCGGTTTCAGTTTAAAATTGCCCACACTCACTTTACTAAGGTGCTGTATAGCGTTAAAAGGAACCGTAACAATCTGTAAAAGCGCTGCAACAAAGGCGGTAAATACGGTCCTGATCTGTTGGTTATGGGCAAAGCCAATAAACAGTAAAAGACTGATGTAATAAGTAGCGATCGATAAATCGGAATGATTAACCACCACTAAAACTGCTGCCATTAAATGTGCCACACCATAAATTTTTAGCTTGGTTGTTTTAATTACATCTGGATTGATATATGTAATTGCCAACAGATAGATGCTGTAAATAAAGAGGTTAATGGCCAGTTCTTGTTGCCAAAATAGAAAACTGAACAACAGACCGCCCAATAGGGCCGAGAGAAGAAAGAGGTTTGATTTATTTTTCATTTTATAATATGATTGTGGTTATAATTAAAAAATACATGATGGCAATAGGAATATTAACAAGCTGTAGAAGCATGGTTGATACTGATGAAGACCTGTTTTCGGTATAAATGAAGCTTGAAATGATCAGGGCAAGCATTACCAACAGGTTGAAAATAATAGCCGTTGAAAGGTATATTATGCCGGAAGGGATCAGAAAGTCGGCCCTGAAAAAACAAAAGCCCAGGAACAAAACCGTTCCGCCTATAAAAGAAATTAAGGTGGTTTTCTTCCCGATTTTAATGATTAAAAGTTCTGTGTTTTCCATTTTAAAAGTGCTTTGTATTTCAAAGTAATTAATCAAAAAAAATAGCTTATAACTTCCTGATCATTTTTTCAAGTGCATCTAAATGTGCTTTAAAGGCCTGTTTGCCCAAAGCGGTAATCGAGTAAGTAGTACTGGTTTTCCTGCCGATAAAACCTTTATGTACCTTGATAAAATCGGCCTGCTCTAAAGTATTGAGGTGCGAGGCCAGGTTGCCGTCTGTTAATTCCAACATCTGTTTTAAGTCGTTAAAGCCAATTTCGTCGTTCACCACAAGCATCGACATTACGCCGAGCCTGATCCGGCTATCGAATATTTTATTTAAATCTGCTATCGGGTTTTTCATCCTTACCGGCCTCTCTCATATTTAAAATACATTAAAAGACCATAAACAATATGCAGTACGCCAAAACCAAAAGCCCAGAATATTAAACCGTACCCCATATAAAACATGCAGACCAAGCCAAGAATAACTTCGCAAATGCCTAAATAACGGATATCACTGTAGGTAAATTTGCTGGCATTGATCAGTGCTAAACCATAAAAAATTAAACAGCTAGGGGCAATTATGCTATAAGTATCAGGATGGTTGATTAAGAGAGCAATAATGAAAAGTCCACCGGCAGCCAAGGGGATAAATAAATTGACGAGGAGCGACTTAGAGGTCTTATCCCAGATGGGAAGGTTATTCTTCTGACTTTTTCGGTAAGTAAACAAAACCCCGCCTGCCAAAGCGATAATCAGTACAAAAACACCAAGTTTGATCAGGTTAAATTCAAGGTCCATTTCTCCTTCCACACCATAACCATAGCCGCGCTTGTTTGTAAACTTGTTAATTTCATCGTTAGCGAAATAAGCACCGATTAATGCAATAACGCCGGCAAAAACACCAGACAAACCGCTCAAAGAAATAAATCTCGACGACCGGTCCATCATCTGCCTGATATCTTTTAGGGCATTCAATTGTTCTTCTTGTTCGCTCATTTTAAAAGTGCTTTGTTTTTCAAAGTTAAATAGAAAATTGATATCTGCAAATCTTTTTTTTATTTAAAGGTGATTTCACAGATTTAGAGATTACACGGATTATGTTTAGTGTTTAAACTTTAGTCTTTAAGCTTTGGTCTTTAGTCTTTCCGCTTTAGTCTTTATCCTTTAGTCTTTCCACTTTGGTCTTTAGTCTTTCCGCTTTAGTCTTTATCCTTTAGTCTTTCCGCTTTTTTACTAAATTTGAAGCATGCTAAAAGCCACTGGAATAAGAAAATCGTACGGAAATCTACAGATATTAAAAGGTGTAAATTTTGAAGTGCAAAAAGGGGAGATCGTAAGTATAATTGGGCCATCGGGTGCCGGGAAAAGTACTTTGTTGCATATTCTGGGAACATTGGATAAACCAGATTATGGTGCGGTTGAACTTAAAGGTACTGTAATCAATAAACTGAGCGGGGATCTGTTAAGCGCATTCCGGAATCAGAATATTGGTTTTGTATTCCAGTTTCACCATTTATTACCAGAATTCAGTGCGATCGAAAATATCTGTATTCCGGCTTTTATTGCGAAAACAAATAAAAAACAGGCAGAAACAAGGGCATTGGAACTTTTAGATCTGTTTGGTTTAAAGGATCGGGCACAGCACAAACCCAATCAGTTATCGGGCGGTGAGCAACAGCGTGTGGCCATTGCAAGGGCACTGATCAATAACCCATCGATTATACTCGCAGATGAGCCTTCGGGAAATCTGGACTCCGAAAATGCAGCCGGATTGCATCAGCTTTTTGTAACCCTGCGCGATAATTTCCATCAAACTTTTGTAATTGTAACACATAACGAACATCTGGCAAAAACAAGCGATCGGGTGGTGAGCATGAAAGACGGACTAATCGTTTAGCCAGGATTAAAGGATTATATGATTTTAGGAACAACTTAAAAGGCATTCAAAACTCATTAATTCTCTCATTCATTCAGTAATTCATTAATTCTCTCATTCAATATTCAATCATTCACTAACTCTATTATCCAACATTGAAAATACTTATTACAGGTGGAAATAATGCGAAAGCTTTAAAGCTGATGAAAGCATTTCCCGGACACTTTGTTTTACTGGCCGATTATGGCGATGTACCCGGTATTGTTACCGAAAACTATGCTTTCTCATCATTGGGCGTATTAAATAAGGATAGCATTGCCCATATTTTACTCAATTTCTGTATTACCGAAGCAATAGATTGTATTATTCCACTTCATGCTTATGAAATTGAACCTTTGGCCAAATCGGCTGTGCTTTTTGGCGAATATGGCATACAGGTGCTGCTTCCTGATGCTGATGTGGTTACCGGTTATCTAAGGGATGAAAAGCAAGTACTCCAGCATTTTGCGGTGTATATCCATGGCGACTGCATTTTCTCGAGTGAAGAGAATGCCACTCCTAAAAAGCTTTCATCATCGTTTAATGGGGTATTCGGTTATAACAAAGCCGATGATTTAAAACTTTTTACAATTTAGTATGAATGCCTATCAATTTGTTCAGGATAAACAGGTCGTCATCTTTGAGTTGGACAACGTATTGTTTCCGGAGAAAGATTATTTATTGCAGGTTTATTATCTATTTGCACAGTTTATAGAGTATACCGAGCAGAAAAATGCGCAACCGATTATTGCTTTTATGCAGGCCGAATATGAAAATGGAGGCACAACTGACCTTTTCGAAAAAACAGCCAAACAATTCGGCATTGATGAAAAGTATAAATACAACTTCGATCTCCTGCATTTAAATGCACGTTTGCCGTTAAAACTCTTGCTCTATAAAAATATGCTCGAGTTTATGCAGGATCTGGTGGTAAACAGAAAACAGATCTTTATTGTAACGGCCGGAAATCCGGAACAGCAACTCAATAAAATTAGGCAAACAGAATGGAATGGCCTGGAGCAATACCTTACCGTATATTTTACCGAAGAACTAAATCAATCTAAAGCAGAAATTTTTCAGAACATACTAAACAGCAACAATTTATCGACAGATCAAGCGTTAGTTGTTGGTGCAAATAAATTTGATGAGCAACAATCTAAATCAATTAATTTGCCGTATATTGTGTCACTAGAAATTTACAAATAAATATGCTTAAAAGATTGGTATCGCAAAATGCATTTTTATATGCGTTGCTTGTTGTGGTTGGGATTACAGTGTCGTGTAAAAAATCTAAAAATGATCAGGATGCAAATAATGTTCCGCAGGGTGCTTCGGGAACAAGGGCAGAGTTAACAAAAGATTCAATTTACCTTTATGCGCAGCAAACCTATTATTGGAATGTGGGCATGCCAAGCTATTCATCATTTAATCCAAGACAATATACTACAAATAATGCGGTTTTGGCTGCACTAAAGGCCTTGCCAAGCACTGGCGGAAAAGATAAATATTCTTTTATTGATGATGGAACAGTTGCAGGCGAACTTGGCGGTGTTGCCGGCGATTTTGGTTTTTCTGTGTTTTTTGCCGGAACGAATGATTTAAGGGTTAAATATGTTTATGCTACTTCGCCAGCAGCAAATCAGGGTTTAAAAAGAGGCTACCAGATTACAAAAATTAATGGCAGTACCGATATCAATACCAGCGATGCCAGTATTAACTATGTGGTAAACGCCATATTTGGTTCAGGGGCAACCGTTTCCTTAACCATTGTAAAGCCCGATGGAACCAGTCAGGATGTTACCATAAACAAGGCTACCTATAATATCAACCCTATATTATTTACCAAAACTTATACTATTGGTGCAAAAAAAGTGGGTTACATTGTATTTAACAGCTTTACCACTAATTCTGCTACTTTATTGGATGCGGCCTTTGCACAGTTTGCAACAGATGGCGTTAATGAATTGGTTGTTGATTTAAGATATAATGGCGGCGGCTCGGTAGCTACATCAGAGGCCTTTTCAAATTTAATTGCACCTGTTTCCCAAAATGGGAAAATAATGTACACCACTTACTGGACCCAGACCATGCAGGATGGCGCAGCAACCATTTTACAGAACCAAAAGTTTTACGGTAAAGATACCCAGGGCAATACACGTCTGTTCTCTATGTTCGATTATTCATATAAACCAACAATAGCGGCCGGAAACCAGGAACTTTTTACAAAAAGGGGGACGCTTAACGGTTTAAACAGGGTTTATTTTGTTGTAACCAGCGGTACTGCATCAGCAAGCGAATTGTTGATCAATAATTTAAAACCTGTTATGGAGGTTAAACTGGTGGGCAAAAAAACCTATGGCAAGCCGGTTGGCTTTTTCTCTATCCGCATTGATAAAAATGATTTATACATTCCGCAGTTTGAAACGAAAAACCAGCTAAACCAGGGTGGTTATTTTGATGGAATGGCCGTTGATAAAGATGTTGCTGATGATGTGACGAAAGATTTTGGTGATCCAACTGAAAAAATGTTGGCACAAGCGCTATATTATTCTGCCAATGGCAGCTTTTCTGCTTTAGCTAAAGATAATGTGATCAGTAGCACTTCTCCTTTATCACGATCTCAGTTTGAAGATGTGTCGGGCAAAATGGATCAGGGCTTTAAAGGTATGGTTGAAACCAGGAAGCTGAAATTTAAGTAGTTGACCATCTTAATACAGAAAAGGCCGGCTTTGTAGTTCAAAACCGGCCTTTTTTTTATATAATTATTACAGTAAATGTGTAAAAAGGTGTTGCATTTTTTCTAAAAAATCGATAAGCTTGTTTAACATTAATCGTTAAAGAGACATCATGCCAATAGAAATTGTAGAAAAGGAACACATCGGTTATTTAAATATCATCAGTGCAAAGGAAGATCATTCCGAAGAATTAAAAACAAAGCTTAACGAAGCCCAGCGTTTGGGTAACGAATTTAAATCAAAAGCTGTTATCACCTTTAATACTACCATTGGGGCAAAACGTGTTGACACCACAGTTTGGGCTGTTACAGAAAAATATATACAGTTAAAAAATAATATACATATTCCGTTAAAAAGTTTGATCGACATCGATTTTTAAGCTTGCTATAAGGAAATAAATCATCCCGCATTTATTTAACCTTAAAACTATGAGCACGCTACATAAAATTGCCTTAACTTTTATTAAATCTATCGGACCGGTAACGGCCAAAAACCTTCTGGCCTATTGCGGGAGTGCCGAAAACATTTTTTCGGCATCAAAAAAACAGCTGTTGCAGATCCCGGGTGTGGGCGAAAAAACGGTAGAGGCCATCCGTGGTACCGACGCGCTGGTAAGGGCACAGCAGGAACTCGATTTTGTTGAAAAACATGGCATTGAAGTGTTGTTTTTCTCCGACGAAAGTTATCCCAGACGTTTAAAAAACTGTTTCGATGCGCCTATTCTGCTTTACGCAAAGGGTACTGCCGATTTAAACCATAAACGCATCGTTAGTATTGTTGGTACCAGAAATGCAACCGCTTATGGGAAAAACCTTTGTAAAGAACTTTGTGAGGCTTTAGCATCTTATGATGTGCTGGTAGTAAGCGGACTTGCTTATGGCATTGATGTAACTGCACATAAAGAATGCTTAACAAATAATATTCCCACTGTTGGTGTGCTGGGGCACGGACTCGATCGGTTATATCCTAAGATCCATAAAAGCACTTCGCAGAAAATGGTTCTGAATGGCGGTCTGCTGACCGAATTTCCCATTCTTACCAATCCCGATCGGCAGAATTTCCCACAACGCAACCGGATTATCGCTGGCATTGCCGATGTTACCGTAGTGGTAGAGGCTTCGATAAAAGGTGGCGCTTTAATTACCGCCGAAATTGCCAATTCTTATAATAAAGATGTATATGCTTTTCCGGGCAGAACAAATGATGTTTTTTCTGAGGGCTGTAATTTTCTGATCAAGACCAATAGGGCAGGGCTGATCAACCGTGCACGCGACCTGATCTATTACCTGGGATGGGATGATGAAGTAAAGGAAAAAAAGAAGGAGGCCCAAACCACTTTACATTTAAACCTCACCCCGAACGAGCAGATGGTTGTAGATGCCCTGCAGAATGGTCAGCTTTCTATCGATGAACTTTGTATCCAATTAAACATCCAGCAGAGTAAACTGTCTATCGTGCTCCTTACTTTAGAGATGCAGGGGATCATTGTTTCATTACCGGGGAAGATTTATAAACTGGTTTAGGGAAAATTAAATTGCATTTCGCCCAATAATCAATCTATAATGCCGATCATAATTATAGATTAAGCAATAAAATTCTATTAAATTTTAATTTTCGAAATTTTGTTTCAAATAAAATATAGTTTATAAAATACTTAATGCCTTTACTTAATTTTGCAATATGTGGTACAATAATATTTTAGAAACCATTGGCAACACGCCGCTGGTAAAATTGAATACGATTACAAAAGGTGTTCCGGGTACAATTCTGGCGAAAATAGAAACTACCAATCCGGGTAACTCAATTAAAGACCGTATGGCGGTTAAAATGATCGAAGATGCCGAAAAAAGTGGTAAGTTAAAGCCGGGCGGAACCATTATCGAAGGAACATCAGGAAATACAGGTATGGGATTGGCCATGGCGGCCATTATTAAAGGCTATAAATGTATTTTCACCACAACTGATAAGCAATCGAAAGAAAAGGTTGATGCTTTACGTGCATTTGGTGCCGAGGTAATTGTTTGTCCAACAAACGTAGAGCCTGAAGATCCGCGTTCTTACTACTCGGTTTCATCGCGTTTAGAGCGCGAAGTACCAAACTCATGGAAACCTAACCAATACGATAATTTAGCCAATTCGCAGGCGCATTACGAACAAACCGGTCCCGAAATTTGGGAGCAAACAGAAGGTAAAATTACCCATCTGGTAGTTGGTGTAGGTACCGGCGGTACCATATCCGGAACCGGAAAGTATTTAAAAGAGAAAAATCCGGATATTAAAATCTGGGGGATCGATACCTATGGTTCGGTTTTCAAGAAATATAAAGAAACCGGCATTTTTGATAAGGACGAAATTTATCCATACATCACCGAAGGTATCGGAGAGGATTTTTTACCTGCAAATGTAAACTTTGATGTGATCGATCTTTTCGAAAAAGTTACCGATAAAGATGCTGCCTTAATGACGCGCGACATTGCCCGCAAGGAAGGGATTTTTGTAGGCAACTCGGCCGGTGCTGCCATAGGTGGATTGATCCAGTTAAAAGATAAATTAAAACCCGAAGATGTAGTGGTGGTGATTTTTCACGATCACGGTAGCCGTTACATGGGCAAAATGTACAACGAAGACTGGTTGCGTGAACGTGGATTTTTAAAGGATGAGAAACTAACGGCTAAATCAATCCTGGCTAAGAAGGATAATACTGAAATTGTAACCTTGGATGCCCAAAAATCAGTGTTGGAAGCCATAAATACCATTAAATCGATGAACATCTCTCAGATTCCGGTTACGCAGCAGGGAATGATTGTAGGTAAAATTGCAGAAAGCGATATTTTAAGTGCCTTATTGGAAAACCCAGGTTTAAAATCGGCACCGATTTCAGAAATTATGACGGCTACTTTCCCTTTTGTTGATTTGAACACTTCAATTGATAAAATTTCATCATTGATCAATAAAGAAAATTCGGCCGTATTGGTTGAAGATGAAACCGGTAAGATTGAAATTATCACACAGTATGATATTATCAACGCGATATCGGGATAAGGATGTGAGAGTGATTATGTGAGATGTAAAATGGATAATGTAAGATGGATGATGTGTAAATGATTAATTCCCGCGATCGTCACCCTGAATTTATTTCAGGGTCTAAATAATGAAAGAGATGGTGAAATAAATTCTACATGACGAATCTTATAAGATATTAACAAAAAAAATGCCCACGTAATTATTACGCGGGCGTTTTTCTTTATGCTATTTTCGCTTTAAGCTTTGGTCTTTCCACCTTATTTAGTGGCTTGGCGCATCAGCGTTTACACGCTTAATCTGCGCACCTAAAGCACGCAAACGGGTATCGATATCCTGATAGCCACGCTCAATCTGTTCGATGTTATAAATGGTCGATTTACCTTCTGCAGATAAAGCCGCAATCAATAATGAAACTCCGGCCCTGATGTCAGGAGAAGTCATGCTGATTCCACGTAATTTGTATTTTTTGTCGATACCGTTAACGGTTGCACGGTGCGGATCGCAAAGAATAATCTGTGCGCCCATATCGATCAGTTTATCCACGAAGAATAAACGGCTTTCGAACATTTTTTGGTGGATTAATACATTTCCTTTCGCCTGTGTAGCCACCACCAAAACAATACTCAATAAATCAGGTGTAAAACCCGGCCACGGAGAATCGGCAATGGTTAAGATCGATCCATCGATAAAAGTATCGATTTCGTAATGTTTTTGAGAAGGAACATAAATATCATCACCTCGGCGTTCTAATTTAATACCCAGTTTTCTGAAAACCTCGGGTATTACGCCAAGCTCATCATAACAAACATTTTTAATGGTAATTTCTGACTCCGTCATTGCAGCCATACCGATGAAAGAACCAATTTCGATCATATCAGGCAACATTCTGTGTTCAGTACCACCTAAGACGGTAACGCCTTCGATAGTCAATAAATTAGAACCGATGCCCGAAATTTTTGCCCCCATGCGGTTAAGCATTTTACAAAGCTGTTGTAAATAAGGCTCGCAGGCTGCATTGTAAATGGTAGTGGTACCTTTGGCCAAAACAGCGGCCATTACTATGTTTGCCGTTCCGGTTACCGATGCTTCGTCTAACAGGATATAAGCACCCTGTAAATTGGTTGCATCAACATTAAAGAAGGCTTTTTTACTATCGTATACGAATTTGGCACCTAATTTTTCGAAACCGATAAAGTGGGTATCCAACCTTCTCCTACCGATTTTATCACCTCCGGGTTTAGGGATCGCTGCTTTACCAAAACGTGCCAACAGTGGACCAACAATCATAATCGAACCACGTAAACCACCGCCTTTGGCTTTAAAAGTATCAGATTCGAAGAAATTTAAATCGATGTTTTTAGCTTCGAAAGTATAAGTGTCTTTATTGATGCGGTCAACTTTTACACCTAAATCGCCCAATAGTTCGATCAGTTTGTTTACATCTTTAATATCGGGGATATTGCTGATGGTAACTTTTTCTTTGGTAAGCAATACAGCAGATAAAATCTGTAAAGCCTCGTTTTTGGCACCTTGTGGAGTGATTTCGCCTTTTAATTTAATTCCGCCTGTTATTTCAAATGCGTTCATATATTTTTCTTTTTATAACTCATTTCCGGGATCCTGAAACAAGTTCAGGATGACGCTTGGTTATTAATATTTAGGTTTGTTGTTGTTATTGCGTTGACGATTATTGTTGTTATTATTGTTCTGACGGTTTTTGCCGTTATTGTTATTATTGTTGTTCCGGCCGCGGTTATTATTGTTGTTGTTATTTTGACGCGGATTTTGTGCCCTGAATTCAACTTTAGCTAAGTTAACACCTTCGTCAAGCGATAATAATCCACCAGAAAGGTATTTTAAATCCTTAATAATGGTATCATCACTCACATTATCCTTATTCCAGGTAACATAAGCCATTTTCATAAAGTTTGCGATGCTCTGTACCATAGCCTTTTTAATTTCGGCATCTTCCTCACGCATGGCCTTTTCAATCAGGTTCTCAACCGTTTTACCATAATGTTTGTAGGTAATCCGTTGTTGAGGATAGGCCAGGGGCTCTGGTTTGATATAAGCATTCTCGATCAATGGTTTCGGATATGGACTATCCACATCGATCTGGTAGCCCGAAATAATGTGCAGGTGATCCCAAAGTTTATGTTTAAAATCGGCAACATCACGTAAATGTGGTTGCAGAAATCCCATCAGGTCGATTACCGCCTGGGCATATTTATTACGTTCTTCTATGGTTGGTAATTCGCAGATATACTTCACCATGTTTTGCACGTTGCGGCCATATTCGGATAAAATCAGATGGCTACGTGTAGTGTTATAGTCAAAACTCATGTTCAGATAAATTAATGGAAAAAATTATCTGGCGATACGAATTATGAAATAACCAGAAGAGTTTAGGTTATGAATTCACCGAAATGTCTATTGCCAGATTTTCGTTTTATATGCTCAAAGTTAATAAAATTATTTGATTTGCGATATTCTTATCGAATTTGTAATATTTTAAATTGATGTATTTCTTTTGGAAATGTTTGTCAGTAATTCTTGGCTTTTTCAGCCCCGCTGTCCCTTCTGCCGAAGAAAAATCGGCATTCGTCCCATCGGGTTTATTTAACGGCGGTTTGTGCTTATCGGGAAAACCTTTCTAGTGCCAGTTTCCGTGTTAATCTGTGGCAGTGGGTAACTGGTTAATTGGAAATTGATCTATTGAAAATTGATGATTTAAAAAAAGAATCTTAATTATTTAGCAGCAAGTTTACATCTCATCACTATTTTTCGGGTAGTCGAAAAACAACAGTTCCCCAGTGCCTTTACTTACCATTTGCCACGAATCAAAAGGGAAAGAGATTGATACCATGCCCGCAGTTGGGATATTGTAAATGTCGGCGTCGCACAATTCATTCGCGAAATCAGTAAAACCTGGATTATGACCAAACATGATCACATTATCTGCCGAATCGTTTAAACTGTTGACTACTTTAAGCAAAGTTGAGGAATTGGCCTCGTAAATTGATTCTTCAAACTGAATCTGGTCGATATTGTAGGCTTCGGCGAAATATTTTGCGGTTGATTTTGCTCTTTTTGCCGGACTACTTACAATCTGATCGATTTTAAAACCACGGTTAATCAGCCTTTCAGCCATTTCTGGCGCATTTTCCTTACCACGTTTATTTAATGGTCGGTCGAAATCTTTTAAATCTAAATTTCCCCAATCAGATTTTCCGTGACGTACTAAAAGTAACTGCTTAGCCATTTAGTTTTTCTTTAATTTTATTTACAATGGTTTCAGGTTTAATTAAGTCTATACAACTTTCAACACCGCAAAGGCAGGGTTTGTTTCCGTAAATAGAATTGGGCCTCGAAGGATGGTCAATCTGGATGCAATCGCTTTCCGATTGTCCGTAGCCCAAAAAACCAGCGTAAGGATGCGTTGGCCCCCAAACCGACACTACAGGGACACCAACCAGTGATGCCATATGCATACCAGAGGAATCCATGCTTAACATTAAATCGAGGTTTGAAATAATGGCTAACTCTTCTGCCAGATTAAAATTTCCTATTAAATTATGGGTGTTTGAGTATTTCTTCTCCCATTCTTCTGCAACCAACTGTTCCGTTTTTCCTCCTCCAAAAATAAAAAGTTGGTAACCCAGATCACTTAAGCTGGCAATTACTTCTTCCATTTTTTTTAAGTCGTAAACTTTATATACATGCTGTGCAAAAGGGGAGATGCCTACTTTTTTTGTGTTTTTATCTGCAAATAATTCCTCTGCCTTTATTGGGATCTCTTGTGGCGATTTATTGATTTGATGACTGAGTTTAACATCGAAACCTAAATTGCGGAAAACATCGGCATAACGTTCAACGGTTTTTCTGAGCGGTTTAAAAACTTTGTTGTTGGTTCGTGTTAACGCTTTTTTTTCTGCCCTTCCTTTATCAATCCGCCTGATTTTTACACCTGTTAACCGGAAGAAAGTAGAAATGGCCCTGCTACGCAAATTATCATGCAGATCGGCTATTGCATCCGGTTTGTAGCTGCGGAGTTCCTGGTAAAGTTTATGTAACCCATTAATCCCTTTATGGGTGGTTTTAGGGTGGATAGGATGAAAGATTAGGTTGGGGATGTGATCGAAAAATGGCTTAAAAGCAGGCCGGCTTATCATAATAAGCTCAGCCGATGGATGTTGTTCAGAAAACTCGCGTAAAACGGAAGCAACCATAGCCACATCGCCCATGGCCGAAAAACGTAAAACAATTATTTTTTGGGTTGATGACATGACTTTTCGCTTTCGGCTTTGGTCTTTCTGCTTTTATGCTTTATTATACAACACCGGGTTTAAACTCGGATCGTTGTACATTTTCATCTGTTTGTATACTTTCATATATTTTTTACCCGCCTCGATATCAGCGAGTAATTCATCGATACTGGTTGATAGATCTTCGCGCTGCGATAACAGCACATTTAATTTAGTCTGGCATTGTTCGCGGTGTTCAGCAGAAGCTGTTTCGCGTTCGGCTTCCTCGCGCATGTGGTAAATTTTCAGCGCCAAGATAGAAAGCCTATCAATAGCCCAGGCTGGACTTTCGGTATTAATTTTGGCATCGGGCAAAGCTGAAATGCCCTGATAAAGGTTTAAGAAATAGCCATCAATAAACTCAACCATATCGGTACGTACCTGGTTTTGTGCATCAATACGTCTTTTCCAGCTCAAACCTTCAACAGGATCAATTTGTGGATTGCGGACAACATCTTCCATATGCCATTGGGCAGTATCTATCCAGTTTTTAATATAGAAAAGATGCTCTAAACTTTCGGCATCATATGGATTTTCAACCGGATGGTCAATATCATCAAACTTGTGGTAGTCAGTAATAACCTGATTAAATATGCGGTTGGCAATTTCACTTATCATGGGGCAAAGATATTAAAAGATTTTTTAAGGGGGTGATTACACAGATTATAAGATTTACAGATTGTTTCCTGGCGGGTTGATTGCACAGATTTAGGGATTACACAGATAATTGATTATTCGTCGTAGTATGGAAGCTCGATTTCTTCTTCAGAGGGTAACCAGTCGTTATTGATTTTTTCAATTAAACTTTGAATGTTGTTTTTTACCCCTTTTTTAGTGAAATCTATGCATATCACTGTATTTATATCATTTTCTTCATTTTGTGCCGCAAATAGCGAAAACCAAAAGCCCTCGCCAAAATTTTTATGTGCAGTTGTAATCGGCGATTGGTCGTAATCAAATGGGATTTTGGTTATACTTTCCTGTTCAATTGCTTTTTCTACTATTTTCAGATCAAATGATAATTCTACCTTATCAGCTAGTTGGCCAGTATTACAAACATATGCCATTTGGTTTTTAAGTGATTTTTCAACGACTAAATCTACCAAGTCGCTATCCTCGTCATCAGTGATTGTAAAAGCACACCAATTACCTCCTGGCAATTTTTTGAACCACTCAGAGTCTCTTCTTACGTTTGTATAAAAGATTTTTCTGCCATTGACTAAACCAAACTGCTGCATGTATTATAGTTAACAATCTTTTTAACCTATTGGATGCTTCTCGTTAAAATACGCCGTTATTTCTTCCAAAGAGAAAGCATTTAAACATTTATCGGCGCTTAAACCGCCTTTACGTGCAACTAAAATGCCATAGTGCATGTCGTGGAAACCTTCGGTGCGGTGTGCATCGGGGTTAACAGAGAGTAAAACACCTTTTTCTAAGGCATAACGGTGCCAGCGCCAATCCAAATCTAAACGTAAAGGGTTGGCATTGATCTCGATTACTACTTTATTGGCCGCGCAGGCATCAATAATTTTTTTATAATCAATCGGATATCCGGCCCTGCTTAACAATAAACGGCCAGTTGGGTGACCTAAAATAGTGGTATATGGGTTCTCGATGGCTTTTAATAAACGTGCTGTAGCTTTGGGTTCGTCCATACGGAGGTTGCTGTGCACAGAGGCTACTACAAAATCGAATGTTTTAAGGATATCGTCCGAATAATCGAGCGAACCATCACTTAAAATATCACTTTCAATGCCTTTGAGAATTTTAAATGGAGCCAGTTTTTTGTTTAATTCGTCAATTTCCTGATGCTGTGCAAAAACGCGCTGTTCGTTTAGTCCCTTGGCGTAAACCGCGGTTTTAGAGTGATCGCAAATCCCTAAATATTGAAGATTTAAGTTTTCTTTACAATAAACGGCCATCTGTTCTAAAGTATGCACGCCATCGCTCCAGGTAGAGTGGTTATGCAAGCTACCTTTTAAATCTGCATATTGGATCAGCGTTGGTAGTTTATTTGTTTTTGCGAGCTCAATTTCATCAAAATCCTCGCGAAGCTCGGGTTCAATAAAAGCTAATCCAGCTTTACTGTAAATTTCCTCTTCACTTGCAAAAGGCCCTTCACCGGCCAATGCCAGTATCTTTTCTATATGTTCGGTATTTCCGGTGAGTTTAAACCACTGTAAATAGAAAGCTGATTTTTCAACCACATAAATTTTTATCCTGAAACCTGCTTCGGTAGTACAGATGAAAGAATTTTCCGCCTCGATGAGCGAAAGTTGTTCGAAAGCAGGTAAAGCTTGTTTAATGGCTTCAATATTTTCTGCACCGATTACAATTTCCAGTTCATCGATAATTTCACATGCACGGCGGTATTGTCCGGCAAAGCCTAAAAGTGCACTACTATCAAGGTTTGCAGCCCAGGCTGAAAGCTGCGTGAACAAAGTTTTGGCAAAACCTTCTACCTGCGCATATAAAAACCGACCATTGGCAGCGAGTTTAAATTCGATGGCATTTTTAATTTCTTCCTGTGTTTTTAAACCGAAACCTTTTGCTTCGATTAAACGGTTTTCGTTACAGGCGTAATAAAGTTCACCGATACTTTCTATGCCGAGGGTACGCCAGATGATAAAAATCTTTTTTGGGCCAATACCCTTTATGGCAAGCATTTCTACCACACCTTCGGGTGTTCTTTCGAGGATTTCGTTGAGCTCTTGTAACTCTCCCGTTTGAAGGAGTTCTACGATTTTGGAAGCCAGGCCTTTACCAATTCCTTCAATTTTATCGAGCTCATCCAAAGGTTTGTCTTTTAATGCAAAAGGCAATTTATCAACCTTGAAATAGGCATTTGCAACTGATTTGATCTTAAAAGGATTTTCCTCATGTAGTTCCATGAGCTGCGATAAAAGGCGCAGGGTGCGGGCGATGGTCTTATTTTCCATAAGGGGTAAAATTAGGAAATAATGCCCCAAATCTTTGCGAAGCTTGCCGATTTCTAAACACAATTTTATTAAAGTGTTGTTTTACACTCATGAAATCTACAAAATATGTCCTTTTAGGATTAGGTATAAGTTTGGCCGCTTGTCAATCTTCGAATAAAACTGATGATAAAACAGCCGATTCGGTAAACCACGTTTCAAGAGACACACAAATTCCCAATGAAAAATTTTTGGTTGTTGCCGGTCGCTCGGTTGGTGAAATTTCTATTGGCGAAGATATGGAGCAGGTTGGTAAAAAACTGGGCAGACCAGATGCTGGTGATGCCGCAATGGGTAAAGCCTGGGGAATTTGGTACAGTAACGATTCTACAGCTCAACACCCTAACGAAATTGCCGTTTATTCTTCCTATCGCGATACGAGCATGCGGGTTAAAGATGTAAAACAGATCAGGATTACCTCAGATCAGTTTAAAACAAAGGAAGGGCTATCTACAGGAACTACTTTGGAAGAAACTAAACTAAAGTTCCCGGCCATTGAAAAACTTTCAACTTATTTAAATGAAGATAAGGATACCGTAACGGTTTATGATGCCAAAAAAGAGGGGATTGGCTTTGAGTTTTTAAAAGGAAAAAGCATTTCTTTAACCGTGCACCAGGTAAATATTCCGGTTAATGGAACTTATTTAACGCTGCATCCGGAATGGAAAATAGTGGAATAGTATGGATATGGACGAGGTAAGGTGGATGATGGTTTGTTGGTTCATGGTTAATAGCCATGTTACCATAAGCCATCAACCATGAGCCTATTTTATAAATCTTGCCCCATCATCCATTTTACATTTTCCATCTTACATTACTTAATTACTGCTTCAAACGGCATCCTTGCCTGGATACCCGAGCTTGCAATTACTTTTTTCATCTGTTGGTATAAAAAGTAATTGTCGCCAAGTTCCTGTTTGGTGTAATAGGTTTTGATTTTGTCGGTACCCTCATCCATTAGCGATTTCCATGGATCGATTACATCAGGGTATTCTACCACTTTATATTTTTTCAGTTTTGCTTTTTTTGCAGCAGCTTTAATGGCATCGTTAAAACTTCCGATTCTATCGGCTAAACCGATCTGAACGGCATCGGTACCGATCCAAACGTGGCCCCCGCCAATGCTATCGATATAAGCTTTGCTTTTCTTTCTGCCATCGGCTACACGGCTCACAAAACCACTGTAAATTCTGTTTAATTCATTCTGGATGATAAATCTCTCACCTTCCGTCATAGGACGGTTGGTAGCCATGATATCGGCATATTTACCGGTTTTAACGCCGTCGAATGTGATACCCAATTTGTTGGTCATTAAATTCTGGAAATTGGGAATAATACCGAATACACCAATAGAACCTGTAATGGTGTTGGGCTGAACGAAAATGCTATCAGCAGCGCAACCGATGTAGTAACCGCCTGATGCAGCTACATCACCAAAAGATGCAATAACCGGTTTTTCCTTTTTGGTAAGCACAATTTCCCTCCAGATTACATCAGAGGCAAGGGCGCTACCACCCGGTGAGTTTACACGTAAAACTACGGCTTTAATGTCGTCGTCTAAACGTGCTTTTCTGATGGCCCTCGAAATACGTTCAGAACCGATCTGGTTATCAGAACCTTCGCCTCCGTTAATTTCGCCATTGGCATAGATCACCGCAACTTTATCTTTTCCTTCGCCGGTATCGGTATTGTTTTTGGCGTAATCGTTAATCGAAACCGTACGGATATTTTCACCCCTGGTTCTGCCTGATAAGCCTTTCAGCTCCTCTAAAATCTGATCTTTGTATTTTAAGGCATCGATCATTTTAAAGTTTACCGCATCCTGTGGCTGTTGTACTTTATAATTATCGGCAATGCTGTAAAGGGTATCTTTTGGAATATTACGGCTCTGTGCAATATCGGTCAGAAAAGTGTTGTATAAACCGCCTACATAAGCTGTAACCTGTTTGCGGTTATAATCGCTCATTTTATCCAAAATAAAGGGCTCAACGGCACTTTTGTAATTTCCTACGCGGATTACCTGCATTTCTACCCCAACTTTTTCCAAAGTTCCCTTAAAAAAGGTTAGTTGAGAGCTAAAACCTTTAAATTCTAAAGCTCCTTCAGGGTTTAAGTACACTTTATCTGCAACCGAGGCCAGGTAATAGGCCCCCTGTGTATAAACTTCGCTGTAAGCGATGATTTTTTTATGGGATTTTTTAAAATCGATCAAAGCATTCCTCACCTCGCGAAGGGTTGCATAACCTGCATTCGGACTGCTTACGTTAATATAAATACATTTAATGTTATCGTCTGTTTTTGCTTTTTGCAGCGCTTTGATAAAATCGTTTAAACCGATTCCGTCTTTTTCCTCACTTCCCACAATAGGAAGGTTTCCGAATGGATTTTTTGGCGTACGCTCGGTAATGGCCTGATCTAAATTTAGAAAGAGCACCGAATTGTTGGAAACAACAACTGTTTTATCGCTATCGATTGATGATATGGCACCTACAACGATTACGATGCAGATGATAAAGATAATTACCATCGATAAGAAAAAGCCCAACATGGAGGCAAATAAATACTTAAAGAATTCTCTCATTTAAATGTTTTAATTTTGTGCTGTAAAGATATAAAAATACATGATGCTTAATAAAGCTTTAGAGTACAGTACGGCTTATTTGTTACTGGGTGGAAATTTGGGAGATAGGGAAGGGAATTTAAAAAAGGCAATCGAACTATTGGACCAAAATATAGGCAGGGTAATATCAGTTTCATCGCTGTACGAAACAGCTGCCTGGGGTAAAACCGACCAGCCTGCTTTTTTAAACCAGGCGGTGGCTTTAGAGACGGATTTAAGCGCTTTGGAGGTATTGGATCATGCATTAAATATTGAACAGGAATTGGGCAGGGTAAGGAAAGATAAATGGGGTGAAAGGTTGATCGATATCGATCTTATCCTTTTTGGAAATGAAGTGATCAACATTCCGGATAAACTTCAGGTGCCGCACCCGCATATGCAAAACCGCAGATTTGTGATGGAGCCTTTGGCCGAAATTGCACCTGATGTGGTACATCCCGTATTTGGAGACACCATCTTAACCATCAGTAAAAATATGGAAGATCCGCTTGAAGTTAAAAGATTGGCTAAACATTGATCTGATGCCCCACAGCTTTTATAAACGGCCTTTGGATTTTTCTTACCTGATCGATATGGTGGGGGATGAACCTGCGTTTCTGATTGAGCTTATTGATACTTTTCTGGTACAGATTCCGGTTTTTATAACAGAGATGGATAAAGCTTTAATGTCCGAAAACTGGGTGAAAATATCACAGTTGGCACATAAAATTAAACCTACATTCAGTTACATTGGTCGTAATGATATCAAGGATCTTCTTCATCAGATTGAAAATCCGGCAAAAAATGAGCTTTTGATCAAACAGATGCCTACAGAAGTTGAAAAACTAAAATTTGTGCTTGCCGATGTGCTTTTGCAGCTCGAACAGGAGAAAGTGAAGCTGGGTGCCTCCCTTTAAAAGCGCTTAACGCTCAGCGCTTACCGTTGCTCCCCTAAAATGTAATATTGATAGCGCAATGTAGAGTACCAGCACAAAAGGTATAGCCGCAAATTTTAAAAAGAAGATCAGTACAGCAGATAAAATGAGGAAAATAAATTTGATCTTATTTTTTGCCCAGCTTAGATCGCTGAATTTTAAAGAAAATATTCTGATCTCACTCACCAGCAAAAAGCTGGTAACAGCCGTAATGACGAGGAGTAAAATGCCCGATGAAATTACTGCTGGATAATCTTTTGAAATATAGGGTAAAGAACAGATAAACAGGGTATTCATTGGTGTGTTCAATCCAATAAAATCTTCTGTTTGCCTTGCATCGTTATTGAATTTGGCCAAACGCAATGCCGAAAAAATAGTAATAATAAAGCCGAAATAAGGGAGGTATTCAGACGGATAATCACTAGCCTTTAAAAGGTGGAACATAATTACTCCCGGTAAAAAACCAAAACTCACCATATCTGCCAATGAATCAAGATCTTTCCCTATGGCCGATTTAACATTTAATAAACGGGCAACCATACCATCAAAAAAGTCGAAAACCCCCGAGAAGATTACGAAATAAGCTGCGGTTTCCAGATTACCTTTAAATGCAAAAACGATTCCGATACAGCCCGAAAAAAGGTTTGCACAGGTAATCGCATTAGGGAGATGCCTTTTCATGAGGTTTAAGGTATAGGGTTTAAGGTGTAAGGTTTCGGGTGCAAATGTAAGTGTAAAACCTTTAAAACGAAAAGGCTTAAGGAATCAAATTAAGAAACCTTAAGCCTTTTCGTTTTATGTAAGGCGGAAGATGTGAAGTGGTAGATGGAATGTATACCTTATCCATTTACCATCTTACATTTTACCTTTTTCTAGCTGTTCATCGAAATCAAGAACTCTTCGTTACTTTTTGTGCCTTTAATCTGTGATTGAACAAATTCCATCGCTTCCTGGCTGTTCATGTCAGCAAGGTGGTTACGTAATATCCAAACGCGTTGTAAAATATCTCTATCAAGCAATAAATCATCGCGGCGGGTACTCGAAGCTGTAATATCGATAGCAGGGAAAATACGTTTGTTAGATAATTTACGGTCTAACTGTAATTCCATATTACCTGTTCCTTTAAATTCTTCAAAGATCACTTCGTCCATTTTGGAACCGGTATCGGTTAATGCTGTTGCTAAGATGGTTAATGAACCACCATTTTCGATGTTACGTGCCGCACCGAAGAAACGTTTTGGTTTGTGTAAAGCATTTGCATCAACACCACCGGATAATATTTTACCCGATGCCGGTGCAGTAGTATTGTATGCCCTTGCCAAACGTGTAATCGAATCTAAAAGAATTACCACATCATGTCCGCTTTCTACCAAACGTTTCGATTTCTCTAAAACAATATTGGCAATTTTAACGTGACGTTCAGCTGGCTCATCAAAAGTAGAGGCAATAACCTCAGCCCTTACACTGCGTGCCATATCGGTAACCTCCTCAGGGCGCTCATCAATTAATAAGATAATTAAATAAACTTCCGGGTGGTTTTTAGCAATTGCATTGGCAACTTCTTTCAGTAAATTGGTTTTACCGGTTTTAGGCTGTGCTACAATTAAACCACGTTGCCCTTTACCAATCGGGGTAAATAAATCCATGATACGGGTAGAGTAGTTACTGTTATCCGTAAATAAATTTAATTTTTCTGTCGGGAAAAGTGGCGTTAAATAATCAAAAGGAACACGGTCGCGAACCTCGGCAGGAACTCTGCCATTAATGGTTTCTACACGAACCAATGGGAAATATTTTTCGCCTTCTTTCGGCGGGCGGATGCTGCCTTTTACGGTATCGCCGGTTTTTAAACCAAAAAGTTTTATCTGCGACTGTGATACATAAATATCATCAGGGGAAGTTAAGTAGTTGTAATCTGCAGAACGCAGGAAACCGTAACCATCAGGCATAATTTCCAGAACGCCTTCATTTGTAATTACGTTATCGAAATCAAGGTTAGAATAGCTGTTTTCGTTTTTGTGGTGGTTGCCGCCGCCCGGTTGTTTTTGCTGGCGGTTTTCATCGCGTTGTGGCTTTTCCTGTTTTTCTTTT
>NZ_DJDT01000224.1 GCF_002432345.1 Pedobacter sp. UBA5917 | reverse complement strand
TTTGGAAACGAGCGCAAACTAAATCTCGCTAAGACCTTGCTAACGCTCGTTTCTAACGAGCGTTGAATAGTTTGTCGTTTACAAACGATAAAATCGTCTAGTTATTTATGCACTCGTTTGAAAACGAGCGCAAACTAGTAAACCTTTGTTCTGTTCTTAGCGTCTCGCTAAATCCCTTTTCTGCCCACTAAATTCCAGTCGAGATGACGACTTTTCTTTTTGAAACAACTTTTATTAAAATAATACTGATATTTAAACATGAAAAAAGTCTTCCTAACCACCATCATTTTATTTTCTATCATTTTTCAAAAAGCCATGGCGCAGAATAAAACCGAAAATGTACCTGCTGTTTTAAACCATATTGCCGTTTATGTAGCCGATTTAAACAAAGCCACAACCTTTTACGAAAGTGTTTTTAACCTTAAAATCATTCCAGAACCTTTTAAAGATAACCGCCATACCTGGTTCACTTTAGGTCCGGCAGGGCAATTACACTTAATACAGGGTGCAAAAGGCAACGAAACTTTTGATAAAAACGGACATTTATGCTTCAGCGTTCCTTCGGTTGATGATTTTGTAAAAAAACTCAATGCCAAAAACATCAGCTTTGAAGATTGGGCCGGAAAAGAAAAAGGAATAACCCTCCGCGTAGATGGTGTAAAACAGATTTATTTTAAAGATCCCGACGGACACTGGCTCGAGGTTAACGATGCGAAGTAAATTTTTTACTACTTGCTAACTTAATCCTGGCCCAAATCCTATATTTAGGCTTGATCCCCAATTGTTATGAAACTTCGCCTGCCAAAGTATTTTCTAGCTTTCTTTTTGATGATTGTTTTATATAATCAATCTAATGCCCAGAACGAAAAAGTTGAGGCCGATTTTAAAGCTGTAATGGAAAAATACAATTCTGTTGGTGCTTCGGTAGCGGTAGTAAAAAACGGCAAGATTATTTATACCCGTTCGTTTGGTTTAAAAGACCTGGAAAACAAAGTGCCTTTAACCGATCAGGATATTTTTAGGATTGCTTCCATTTCAAAATCCTTTTCGGCAACTTCGATTATGCAATTGGTAGAGGCAGGTAAAATTTCACTTGATGATGATTTTGGTGATCTGGTAGGTTTTAAAATCAGGAATCCAAAATTTCCAGATCAGAAAATTACCTTAAAAATGGCTCTGTCGCATACCTCCAGTTTAAACGATTCGCAGGGATATTTAAATCTGGATGTAATTAATCCGGATAAAAATCCCGATTGGGCCAAATGTTATAACGATTATCAGCCGGGAAGTAAATTTGATTATTGTAACCTCAATTTTAACCTCATCGGTACCATCATAGAGAAAAAATCGGGTGAGCGTTTCGATAATTACGTGAAAAACCATATCATAAAGCCATTAGGGCTATATGCAGATTATTGTGTTGATTCTTTGGATAGCACACGTTTTGTACATTTGTACGAATATCATGCTGATACTAAAACTTATACCCCTTCTCCAACAGCTTACGCACCACGGAGAACGGAAATAGCAAACTATATCATGGGGTATACAACACCTGTTTTTTCGCCAACGGGTGGAATGAAAATTTCGGCAACCGATCTTGCGAAATACATGATTATGCACATGAACTATGGTACAGCTAATGGTGTAAAAATTATCAGTAAAAAGAGCGCTAAACAAATGCAAACGGCATTAACTGCCGATGAAGGTTATGGCTTTGCCATCAGAACGGCAGATCAGCTGATCCCAGGTGTAAAGTTTAAAGGGCACACCGGTTCTGCTTATGGCCTGTATAGTACCATGTTCTTCAATCCAAAAGAAAAATTTGGATTTGTAATCATAACTAATGGAATAAATGCTACCTATACCGATGGTTTTCCCGATTTTAGCCGCGCAGCCATCAATAGTCTGTACCAGTCCTTTTTTAAATAATTTAAAGCAGATTAGCCAAACCATTTTTATGGAAAAATACGGTTAGGGTTCTGATGCTGGCTTTTGGATGGTTCACATCGCTACCCTTTACTTTTTGGTCGAAAACACTTTTAACAGGAGGTAAGTCTATTAAATGTGTACAATCGGTAATCGGTTGACCAACTGTTACCGGATTTTTGCTTTCATTTTCGTAGTTCATATGATTACTATTGATTCACAAACCGTTGATAGGTACTTCCTGATTTCACTTTTTCCAACATTAAATATTCCTTCAGTTTTGAGAATTCCATACTATGAAGTGCTTTTACCGCTGATTTAAGTTTTTCGGTGCTTATGCCCAGTCTGGCAGCCCAATAATTGCGGTCCTGTTCATCTGCGATATCGATAATTTCTTTTCTCGCATTCATCGAATTAAGTTGATATTCCATTTTTATGAATTTTGGTTAGTAATAATCATAGAAACAGCATAAGATCCCTTTTGGTTTTAGTCTTTTGTCAGTAAAATCTCAAAAAAAAATGGCTAAAAATTAGAAATGTAAGTGATGGTTAGCTTTCAGGTGTTATTTGATCAATGAATTGGTTAAAAAACAGCATAAAGGCCAAATTTAGCCTCATTTCATTAAGCAGCATTTGTTCCTTAAAAGAGTAATATTTTCTTTACAAAATATTAGGTTTTGTCGATTTACATTTTTATAATTGTATTGTAATATATTTTTTACAAATGCTAAATCATTTTCTAACTGACGTGTCCAATCTATCCCCGCGTCGAAAATTTTATCAGGATAATCGTTTCGTATTATCCATTTGGGTGTTTATTACCCTGGTTTTTGTGATAGATTCGTGGGCAACGCATCGTTACAATAACTACCTGATTTTCGAAAATACATTTAGAAATTTACTGCACGAGCGTTCGCTTTATGCATATTATCCGGCTTACCACGACGATGCCAACCATTATGGCCCGATTTTTAGCGTGTTAATTGCACCTTTTGCCATTTTTCACAACTGGGTAGGCTTATTGTTATGGAACCTGTTTAACTGTTTCCTGCTTTTTAAGGCCATACAAACTTTGCCCTTAACAGAAGATCAAAAAGTAACCATCGGATATATTGCTATTCCCTGTTTAATAGAATCGATGTTAAACCAGCAGTTTAATGCAGGGGCGGGTGCATTAATGATATTAAGCTATACGTTGCTCAATAAAGATAAAGGCATATGGTCGGCACTTAGCATTGTACTCGGTACCTTTATTAAACTCTATGGCATTGTAGGCCTGGTATTTTTCTTTTTTGCCAAAAAGAAGCCGGCCTTTATCCTTTGGCTTATTTTATGGTCGGTAGTAATATTCTTACTGCCTATGTTATTGGCTTCGCCTGATTATGTGGTACATTGTTACGTAGACTGGAAAAATTCACTGGTGGGTAAAAATATGGTCAATGTTTTGGGCGAGGGGATCGATATTTCCATTATGGGTTTCTTTAGGGAGCTTTTAGATGATCAGGAGATATCCAACTTTTTATTCCTTAGCCTGGGTGCTTTATTGTTTATGTTGCCTTTTATAAATATATCGCGTTTCGAAAAAAGCAAATTCCAATTGCTGATCCTATCATCGGTAATGATTTTCCCGATACTGTTCAGTACAGGTGCAGAAGATTGTACCTTCATTATTCCGATTGTTGGCGTAGGCATATGGTATGTAAAAGAAAGTAATAAAGCCATGAAAAAGGTATTGTTGCCCATTTTACTTTTAATCACCTGTAATTTTCCGTTATTATTGTTCCCGGTTTTTGCCAAATCGCATCCTTTATCATTGGCTATCATTAGTTTGCCTTATTTTTTGGTATGGTTAAGGATTATTTATAATGCTACAAATAATAGGTTTGCCTATGCAGAAGAAACAGAGCCAGAAATGGTTACTGCGCTAATAGATTAAATTTAAATTTTTATTTTTTTAAAGGTTTTAATGCCCGTTCTAAAAAACGGATGTTAAAACCTTTTTCGTTATTGGGCTGTTTTATTGTAGTCTAATCAAAAATAATTATGGATGATAAACAAAAAACGGGTAGTGCTGATCGCGGTAGGATCAACATTAACGAAGGTTATGAGCTAGATTATTGGTCGAATAAATTTGGCGTTAGCAAAGATAAACTTAAGGCCGCAGTACAAACAGTTGGTACATCTGCAGAGGCTGTAGAAGATTTTTTGAAGAAGTAAAACTTTGGTTATGAGTCTGGAAAAATATGTTGCAAAACGCGATTTCTCAAAAACGGCAGAACCTAAATCAGGTAAAAGCAGTGATCGGAACAAATTACATTTTGTAATTCAAAAGCACGATGCCTCGCGTTTGCATTATGATTTCAGACTCGAAATGGAAGGTGTTTTGAAAAGCTGGGCTGTACCTAAAGGCCCTTCAACCGATCCGAAAACCAAACGTTTGGCCATGATGGTAGAGGATCATCCCTACAGTTATAAAGATTTTGAAGGTATTATTCCACAGGGTGAATATGGTGGCGGAACTGTTATTGTTTGGGATGAAGGTACTTATGAGCCGATAGAAAGCATTAGAGGTAAAAAAGCACAGGAAAAACACCTGTTGAACCAGTTAAAAGAAGGTTCCCTGAAAATTAAATTGAACGGAGAGAAACTTCATGGCGAATTTGCCCTTGTTAAAACCCATGGCATGGGCGAAAACGGATGGTTATTGATCAAACATAAAGATGATCATGCTTCTGTTAAAGATATTACCAAACAGGATAAATCGGTCCTTTCCGGAAAAACGATCGAAAAGATGGAAAAAACATCTGAGAAGGTCTGGAAAGAAGGAAAGGAGCAGAAGATAAAGGACGAGAAAAAAAGTCCCGCGATAAAAAATAAAAAAGAAACAAAGGAGGTAGGAGCTGGTGGAAAAGTTGATGTAAAGTCCATTTTAAAAAAAGCACCGAAATCGGCCATTCCCAAAAATATTAAACCGATGCTCGCCACACTTGTGGATGAGCCCTTTGATGACCCAAATTGGCAATACGAAGTAAAATGGGACGGCTATCGTGCCCTGGCATTCATCAATAAAGGAAAAGTAGAAATCTTTTCGAGGAACAATAAATCATTTAACGAAAAATTTTATCCCATTTACGACCTGCTTAACGATTGGAAAATCAATGCAGTGCTCGATGGCGAAATTTTGGTGCTGAATGATAAAGGCATTTCCAACTTTGGTTCGTTGCAGAACTGGAGGAGTGAAGCGGACGGAGAACTTGTTTTTTATGTTTTTGATATTTTATGGTATGAGGGTAAAAACCTGATGGAATTACCGCTTGATCAGCGTCAGGCAGTGTTAAGTGAGGTTTTGCCAACAGATGATGACCGTGTACGTTTGGGTAAGGTATTTAAGGCCAGTGGCGTCGACTTTTTTGATGCCGCCCAAAGAATGGGGCTAGAAGGGATCATTGCCAAAAAAACTGATAGCACTTATGTTTCCGACCGCAGATCGAAAGAGTGGCTAAAAATCAAAGTGCACAAACGCCAGGAAGTGGTGATTGCCGGTTTCACTAAAAATGCCGACACTTCAAAAGCTTTTAGTTCGCTTTTATTGGGGGTGTATGAGAAGGGAAAATTACAATATGTAGGCAAAGTGGGAACCGGATTTTCGGATAAAATGCAGAAAACAATGATGGAGCAGTTTAAGCCGCTTGTTGTAGATAAAAGTCCGTTCGATAGCATACCCGATGTAAATAAACCTTCGCGGTTCAGGCCAAATCCGCCAAAGGCGAAAGCAACCTGGTTAAAACCGCAATTGGTGTGCGAAGTGGCCTTTACCGAAGTAACCGACGATGGTGTTTTCCGTCATCCTTCCTTTCAGGGCATGCGCGATGATAAAAAAGCGAAAGATGTAATCCGTGAGAAAGAAACTGCCACCGGTAAGATTATTGATGGGGTTAAAGAAAAAGATGAGCATGAAAAAGCGATAAAACCGCCAAAAGGGAAAGACCGTAAAACCCTTTTAAATCCAAAGGATGAGACACAGGTACGAAAGATAAAAGGCCATGAGCTTAAATTTACCAATTTAAGTAAGGTATATTGGCCCGAAGATAAGGTGACAAAAAGAGACATGTTCAATTATTATTATCAGGTGGCCGAATATATTTTACCTTATCTTAAAGATCGTCCGCAATCGCTTAACCGTTTTCCGGGCGGCATCCATGGGCCAAGTTTTTACCAGAAAGATGTTAAGGGCAAAGCACCTGATTGGGCCGAAACCTTTCCATACGAAAATGGGGAAGGCGAAAAAAAAGAATACCTGGTCGGAACCGATGAAGCTTCTTTACTGTGGATGGCCAGTTTGGGCTGTATAGAAATGAACCCCTGGTTTAGCCGCATACAGCATCCCGATAATCCCGATTATTGTGTGATCGATTTAGATCCCGATAAACACACTTTCGATCAGGTGGTGGAAGCTGCCGTCGAAACCAAAAAAGTGCTCGATGTCATCGGTGTACCTGGTTATTGTAAAACATCGGGCTCAACGGGCATGCATATCTACATTCCTTTAAACGCCAAATACGATTACGACCAGAGCCAGCTTTTTGCCAAACTTGTGGTTAACCTGGTGCATAAACAGATTCCCGATTATACCTCTCTGGAGCGGATGGTATCGGCAAGGAAAGGGAAAATGTACCTCGATTTTTTACAGAACAGGCCAGGGGCAACCATTGCCTGCCCATACTCTTTACGGCCAAAACCGGGCGCAACCGTTTCTATGCCTTTGCATTGGGATGAGGTAAAACCCGGTTTGAAAATGAAAGATTTCAATATTTTTAATGCCGTTGAACGGTTAAAGGCCGAAGGGGATTTATTTAAAGGCGTGCTGGGCAAGGGGATAGATCTTAAAAAGGCTATTAATAAGGCAAAAAGTGTTTTTGGATAAAGCGCAATGATCTTTTCAGGCTTTCATTATATTTGGCAAAAAATTAAAAAATGATAGCACACCACGTTTTATTCTGGCTTAAAGCCGATACCACCGATGAGCAAAAAGTTGCTTTCCGCAATGGCTTACAAACATTGGAGAACATTGAAGTTGTAAAAACCTTTCATATTGGCGTACCTGCACCGATTGAGCGTGCAGTTGTAGATACCACTTATACTTTTAGTCTGATTCTATTCTTTGAAGATCTTGCAGCACATGATGTTTACCAGGTTCATCCGGTACATAAGGCCTTCCTGGATGAGTTTAGGGTTTATTTTGAAAAGGTTGTTATTTACGACGCAGAATAGTGTTAAATGCCTCCAATACCGGAGGCATTTTTTTTTGCGGGTTTAAATTCGATTTTTAATATACTTCTTAGATTCTTCTATAAATATGTTTAAATATCTGGTCGTCACCCTGAATTTATTTCAGGGTCTATTTTGCAAGAAAGATGCTGAAATAAATTCCGCATGACGGTGGCGCAGGAAAAATAATAAATCAGTTTTATTATTTGGAATTATTCTAAATAATATGATATTTGCTAAATCAAGCAACGATTTAATCTATAGCCATGTGTAAAACAACTGTTCTTGCCCAAAATGCAAACATCACAATTGCCCAATGTAATAACTGCAAGGTCTTAAATATCTGGCGATCGGGTGTACTCATGAATTTTACGTTTGAACAGTTTGATGCTTTTTACGTGGCAACCAAAAAACTCGATTTCGATGATTATCTCGAAAACCGTCCTGATGGCAAGCAGGTTGTGATTTTATCAACACCTTTTCCCGATATCAGCCTCGTATTTACCAGAGAAGAATGGTACGAGTTTTTTACCAAAATTGATGAGGCTTTGTATATGAAGCGGATTTATGAATTAATGTATTGCTAATTAAAACTACAATTGTGTATCTTCGTTACTTATTATTAAGTAATTTATGGTACTACAAAACCAAAGCCTTTTTGATTGCGTATGTACGTCAAACCGCAATCTCATGGAAAAAAGCGCTACACTAATTAAAAGAGCCTCAATCAATGTAAATCTTTTAGATAGCATTAAAATTGGCGATTTACTCGCTGATGAATATGGAAAATCAGGTAAAGTTTGTGAAATAGAAAAAGTAAACCGCCATGGCGAATACCATTATTACTTTAAGCTGCTCAAGTCAGGCACCATACTGATTATTCTTTAATTCTTTATTAGGTTAACAAATTGGTTATATTAGTGTTATGAGAAACTTTCTTATAGCCTTAGGCTTTGCCTTACTTGTAAACCAAGCTGTTTTTGCCCAAACAATCAAGGGGAATTATGCCATTAAAAATGTGCTTACCGGTATGTTATTGCGCGTTAAAGATGCCAGTGCAAAAAATGGAACGCCTCTGGTGGCCTACGATCCGCAGAACTGGAAATGTATGACCTGGAATTTCATCCCAGTAGAAGGGAATACCTATCAATTGAAAAATCTCTTTACCGGAAAAACATTTCAGCCCAAAGAAAGCGATATCGCTTTGGAAGAGCAGCCCTTAAATCCAGGTAACGCAAGTCAGCAGTATGAATTTGAACCTGCCGGGAAAGATATTTACCTGATCAGGCTTAAAGGAACCGAACTTTATGTTACGCCCGAAGATAAAAAAGGAGCCACAAATTCGGCCATTATCCTTGCTAAGAAAACGAAGACTAAAGAACAACAGTGGACGATTTATGAACAATCGCCGACCATGTAGAACTGGTAGTAATCTTGAATTATGAAACACACATCTTTCCGGAATACGTATATTAGTTTGTTCTAAACCGGATTATGTTAAATAACGAAGATCATTTTTTTTCCAATCTGCCCCTAAATAAGATTCCGCTATACCAATTATTGACTGAAAAACAGTTATTTGAGGATATACCTGCAGATTGGCACGTGATTATTACCGACATTAAAAGTTCTACTGCGGCGGTTAATGCAGGTTTGCACGAAAATGTAAACCTTATTGCTACAGGAAGTATTGTGGCCGTGCTCAATATTGCTTTCAAGGCCAGCATTTCGGTACCTTTTTTCTTTGGGGGCGACGGTGCAACTTTTATTGTTCCGCCGGGGATTGTTGATGAGGTAATGAAATCGTTGCTGAAATATAAAAATACCACCCAGGATAATTTCAATCTCGATTTAAGGGTTGGCATAGTGCCTGTTGATGAGATTTATGCACAAGACCATACGCTTCGTATCAGCAGGTTTAGCAGCTCTGAAACGTTTTCAATTCCGATTGTACTGGGCGATGGTTTGGATTATGCCGAAAAACTGATCAAAGGTAAAGATTACCTCTTGTCAGGTCACGATACTGCTGGTGAAGAAATTGATTTAAGCGGAATGCAATGCCGGTGGGATAAGATTGAACCACCTGAAAACAGCGAAGAAATTGTAACATTGATTGTTGTTGCCGAAGATTTTGAAAAACAGGCAGCTGTGTTTAGTCAGGTAATCCATTGCCTCGACAAGATTTATGGTGCACCAGAAGAACGCCAACCCATTTCGGTTTCCAAATTGATCTTCAAAACAAGTTTTAACAGTTTGGGGAAGGAAATGAAACACCGTTTAGGAAAGATCAAAATATTTGAACTGATCAAATCGTGGTTCATTAATATTTATGGCTACATCTATTTCAGAACGGAGAGTGGACAGAAATACCTTAAACAGCTCGTGGCCATGTCTGATACCCTCGTGATTGATGGTCGGATTAATACCGTTATTACAGGAACAGCGCAACAGCGTTTGGCCATGCAGAAAGAATTGGATACAATGGAGGTCAGACAAGAGATTTTGTACGGATTATATGTGAGTGGCGAATCTGTAATGTCGTGTTATGTAAGGGATCTGGAGGATGATCATATCCATTTTGTAGATGGTGCCGAAGGAGGTTATACCCAGGCCGCAGGTGTATTGAAGCAAAAAATTAGGGATAAAATGAATATCGACAATAACATTTAACAAAATCCCAAACATTTAATGCTGCTGCTTGTATCTTATATACCTGATATGTTTTAAGGTAAAATCACGATAAGCAATTTAATCTCCAATATATACATGTCTAGCCACTCTAAGATTCTAAGCAGCGATCAACTGTTAAATGTACTCGCCCTGTCGAAAGATGCAACAGCCATTTATACTTCCGAAAATATCATTATAGAGATGGCCAACGATGCCATGATTGCCTTTTGGGGAAAAGACCGCTCCATTATCGGTAAGCCTTTGGAAGAAGCGGTGCCCGAGTTAAAAGGACAACCCTTTATCAATATGTTAAAAAATGTGCTGCTAACGGGCATCACGGATAAAGGAGATGCAATCGCCGCCGAAACCATGAAAGATGGAAAACTGCAAACAGCTTATTATAGTTACGAATACAGGCCCATAAAAGATGAATCGGGCCTGCCTTATTGCATCCTGCATACGGCGAGTGATGTTACCGACATGGTTTATGCCAAAAAGGCGATCAGAGAAACCGAACTGCAGCGCGAAGCCCTCGATCAGGAGCAGTTGATGATCAGTATAAAGGAAGATCAGCAGAAGCATGATTTTATCAGCATGGTAAGCCATGAGCTTAAAACGCCTTTAACTTCTATCAGTGCCTATGTTCAATTGATGCAAAAAAGGGCAGTTACAGATAGTTTCATGGTCAATACTTTAGAAAAAGTTCAAAAGCAGATCCGCAAGATGAGTACGATGATCGGTTCTTTTTTAAATGTATCGAGGTTGGAATCCGGAAAAATCCAATTGATCAGGTCAGACTTTGATATCGACAAACTGATCTGTGATGTGGTTGAGGATGTCCGCCTGGTTCATTCTGCTTATCAGATCCACTTTATCGAAGGCGAACCTAAGGTCGTTAATGCTGACCGCGAAAAAATAGCATCCGTTATTTCCAATCTGATCAGTAATGCCATCAAATATTCGGAACTGGGCAGTACCGTGGTGGTCGAATCTGAAATTGTTGACGATATGGTATATGTTAGGGTGATTGATCATGGAATAGGTATCCGGGAGGAAGACCTGGAAAAACTTTTTGACCGTTTTTACCGTGTAGAAAGTCTGGAAACGAGGACCATTTCGGGCTTCGGAATTGGTTTATACCTTAGTGCAGAGATTATCGACCTGCATGATGGTAAAATATGGGCAGAAAGTATTTATGGAGAGGGATCTACCTTTCATTTCTATATTCCGCTGGTTTCTTAAAGGATCATTTTAAAATAAAAAACACAATCCCTAAACGCAATTTGTTAATCCAGAATGAGCATTTCATCTATAAATCCCGTTAACGGGGAAATTATAAAAACTTACAAGGAAGATACTGAAGAATCAATCAACCAGAAAATCGATCAGGCGCATAAAGCTTGGTTAAGTTATAGGAAAACAGATTTTAAAGTAAGGGCAAAGTTGTTGCTCGGGCTTTCTAAACTTTTAACCGAACGTAAAGATCAACTGGCTAAATTAATGGCCTTAGAAATGGGCAAACCTTTAAAAGCCGGCATTGCAGAAGTATTAAAATGTGCCTCTGTTTGCGAATATTATGCTAAAAATGGCGCTGAATTTCTTGCCGATCAAACTATCAGTACAAGTGCTTCAAAAAGTTATGTAAGTTTTCAGCCAATAGGCGTAGTGCTGGCCATTATGCCCTGGAATTTCCCATTTTGGCAGGTATTCCGTTTTATAGCCCCCGCATTAATGGCCGGTAACTGTGGTGTTTTAAAACATTCATCGGGTGTTACCGGTTGCGCCATCGAAATAGAAAAGGCGATTGTAGATGCCGGTTTTCCGGCCAATGTATTTAAAACACTGATCTGTAGCAGTAAAGCGATACCAAAAGTAATAGAACATCCTTACATCAAGGCTGTAACGCTAACGGGAAGTACCGATGCAGGTAAAAAAGTAGCCGAACAGGCAGGCAAACACCTTAAAAAAACAGTTTTGGAACTTGGAGGGAGTGATCCTTATCTCATACTTGAAGATGCTGATCTTGAAAAGGCTGCCAAAGTATGTGCAGAGGCCAGGTTGATCAATAACGGCCAAAGTTGTATTGCTGCAAAACGGTTTATTGTGGTTAAGCCTGTGCTCGAAAAATTTACTTCGTTGTTTAAAGCCGAAATGGAAAGTAAAACAACAGGAGATCCACTAGCGAATAAAACCGATTTAGGCCCAATGGCCAGGGCCGAACTTCGTGATGAGCTGCACCAACAGGTTTTAAAAAGCATAAAACAGGGCGCAAAATGCATATTGGGTGGTCAGATTCCTGCTGCAGAAGGAAAACATGCTTATTATCAGCCAACTATTTTAACCGAAGTGAAAAAAGGTGTTCTGGCTTATGATGAGGAGATATTTGGCCCGGTTGCAGCGATTATTGCTGCTGAAGATACGGAAGATGCCATCCGCATAGCCAACGATACCAACTTCGGATTGGGAGCAGCTGTTTTTACCGAAAATGCAGCATTGGCAGAAGACATTGCCCGTAATAAACTCGCTGCAGGCTCCTGTTTTGTAAACGAAGGTGTTAAATCAGACCCGGCCTTGCCTTTTGGTGGCATTAACCAATCGGGTTACGGCCGCGAATTGGGTATGTTCGGCATCCACGAATTTGTAAATATTAAAACGGTGTATGTAAAGTGATGGAAGATGGAAAATGGATGATGGAAGATGGTGAGATTTAATAACCAATGATCAATTTTCAATAACCAATACCATAACTAACCTGCTATGGCTTTTTATTAGGCTATCATCCTGAGCGTAGTCGAAGGATCTTTTGCTACCCCATCTACCTAAATACTATCATTTCGACCGTAGTGGAGAATCCGAAGGCTCAACGAAGCTAAATCTACCTCTAGATAGATCTCTCCATTCCGCGTTGCTCCGGTCGCGATGACGTTTTTTTTTAATATTTGCTTTCTTCCCGTTTGTCATCCTGAGCGTAGTCGAAGGATCTTTTAACCCTAAGGATTCTGAAACAAGTTCAGAATGACGGCCTAACGTGCTTTGCGTCGCGCTCCGCGAACTTTGCGGTTAAAAAATGCCATCACTTTATTCCAGATAAATATCCTTACTAAAATCATTCTCCGCTACATCGGCCGATTGTGGCTGGATAATTACAAATTTGATCACATTATATTCCGACTTTATTTTATCCCGTAAGCGATCGATGGCATTGGTTAAATCGGTGGTATTTAACTCGGCTTTAAAGGTAAGAATGAGTACCAGCAGTACCTCCTTAGGCGATTGATATTGGGATAGGATACTGGTTACCGTAATTACATCCTGATCGTTTTCTGCAAGATCTTTTATTTTCTGCTGGGTTTCTGAGGTTAAACCTTCGCCCATTAACAAACTGCGGCTTTCCCTCGCCAATATAAACGATACAAAAATGAGTAGGGTGCCCACCAGTACAGAAGCCAGTCCATCTAAAAATGGTAAGTTTAAGTTATGGCTGAGTACCATAAAAATAAAAACAATCAACAGGCCTAAAACAGCTGCACCATCTTCGAACAGCACCAAAAAGCCAGATGGATCTTTACTTTTGATAATCGCTTTCCACCAGGGCAGGCCTTTGCGTGTTTTGTTAAATTCTTTCATCGCAATAATCAGCGAAGTACCTTCGAATATGAGTGATAAACCCAGTACTACATAATTCCATGTGGGATTTCCCAAAATTTCAGGATGGCGGATATGTGCAATGCCCTGTGAGATAGAAACTACGCCACCTAAACCAAAAATCATGATGGATACAATGAACGACCAGAAATACAGTTCTTTACCATAACCAAATGGCCGCGATTTATCAGGTGGTTTTACACTTCTTTTTAAGCCGTAAAGTAATAAAAGCTGGTTACTGGTATCAACTGTGGAGTGGATACCCTCGGCAATCATGGATGAGCTGTTGGTAAAGGCTCCGGCAATAAATTTGGTTACTGCGATTAATAAATTGGCGGCTAAAGCGCTATAGATAGAATTGTTGGCTCTTGCCATAAGTTTAAGAAATGTAAAGGATTTATTTCTTAAACGGTTTTAAGGTGATTTGGTTTTAAAACGATATGAACAGTCACGGGTGCACGGAAAACACGGAGTTTTTTTACAAAATCCGTCATTTCGACCGTAGTG
>NZ_DJDT01000316.1 GCF_002432345.1 Pedobacter sp. UBA5917 | reverse complement strand
TGTACAATTTTAATTTTAAGGTATCCGCAACTTTACCTGCCTTAATAGAAAATGGTTTGTTTAAAAAGTCGTAGTCCACGCCGGCTTTCATCGTACTGCTATCGGCAATGCTTAGGTTATAAGTACGGTCTGAACTGTAAGGTGATCCGATTGCACGTACAACCAGCTTCAATATAGAATCCTTCACGTTGGATTTCGAATAGCCAAAACTTACCGCAACATCGTTGGTGGTATCGGCCTTCGTAAAGTAAATGCTATTCTTAGCGCTTTCATCATTATAAACATTCAATCTATCCTTTTTACATGCGCTCAGCATCATCACAAATGCCAAAACACAGCAATAAATTAATTCTCTTTTCATAATTATATTTTGTTATCGTGGTGTGGTTTCTGATAATGGTACGGGAAAAGTATAGTTTGCAGCCGTGATAGCTACCGCCGCATTGCTTCCGCCCGATATTACCGAAGCAGTTTGGGTCCTTTTGTAATAAAAGAACAACTGCCCTTCTCCGTAAAATTCTTTTCGGTATTCTTTCATAATCCCCGTGGTTAAAGCCGGACCAACAGTACCTGCCGGGAGCGCTGGTATATTTCTTTTTAAGCGCAACGTATTTAAGTAATCGAGCGCCACGGCATTATCAGGCTCGCATTCTGCTGCAATTAAATACATTTCGCCCGTCCTGATTAAAGGAACAGTCCGGTTGGTGTTATAAGAAGTATTGCCCACATCCTGATATTTAAAGAAAGTTGGATAAGGCCTTCCGTTAACTAGCCAAACATATTGATTGCGATAATCGGTAGCATAACCCTCAAATACGGTAGAATTGATAAAAGATCCCGAGGTATTTGGCGCCAGGATACTGGTATCAAAGAGCGCAGCAGAAAATGTACTGGTATATAAATCGTTCAGTTTTGTGTTTTCGGCGCCAAAAATCATTTCAGTTCCAAAAATCCTGTTGCCAATACCAGTGCTTAAATCTGCAAGGGTAATCCACGGAAACTTGCTTTGATTCCCGATAACCGATTTGGCGGCTGCTAATGCTGCAGGTTTATCACCTTTCCACATATTTACACGGGCCTGTAACGCTTTAACAGCATAATAGTTCATTTTATAATTTCTCGAATTACGCCCATAAGTATTACTCGGCCTGCTCACCAAAGTCAGACTGTATGCCGGATCGCTTGCCTGTAAAAGATCTTCTGCATTTTTTAAATCCAGCAAAACCTTTTGCATCACATAAGTAGTGGGCATATAATCAGAAATCTGATAGGTGATTTTATCGTAGTAAGGCAAAACCTTGGTTAGCGAATCTGTGGCGTAAGCTTTGGTAAACATCCGCATCAGATCGAAATAGTAAAATGCCCTTAAACCCAAAGCCTCTCCTTTGTAAAGGTCGTGTGTTTTGGTATCCAGCACCGTTCTGTAGGTTTCTAAACTTTCTAAAAATTTATTGGTATTGGCGATACTGAGGTATAGATTTGTCCAAATTCCATCAATTATAGCTTTTGGGGCAGCTTCAGTATAGCTATAAGTCGACATTTTATAGTGCGATCCATTTTCGCTGCTTACCAGGTAAAGCTGTGCCATTACATCCAAAGTGGTACTGGTTAAAGTGGCGCCGTAAAGTTTATTATCGCCATTGTTGATGTAAAAGCCATTATTGGCATCTGCAAAACCCTGCGGGGTAGAATACAGTTGGGTTTCTATAAATTTATCCTCCGGTTTAACATCCAACCACTTTTTACAGCCAGAAAAAGCAAGGATTAATACCGATAATAATATGATGTAGCCGTTTATTTTCTTCTTCATGATCCTTATTTAAAAGTTGCCCTAATACTCATTGAAACTGATTTTGCATAAGGGTAATCCGTACCCCGTTCTCTGGTGATATTTGACAGGTAAAAAATATCGTTCGAGTATGCATTTATGGTGATGGCCGATAACGATGCTTTATCCAGCCACTTTTTATTCTTGATTTCGTAACCCAGATTGATCGATTCGCCCGAGAAAGAGGTTTCTGTCTGGATAAATCTTGACGACATTGGTGAGGTATTATTTACCGCAATGCTTTTAAATTCGGCTATATCTCCCGGGGTTTTCCATCGATCGTACAAAGCCCGTTTATCCTGGTTGTAGCGTAGCGAAGTGTATGATATGTTTTCGACCTTGTTGTACAGCGCTGTGTTAAACTCGCTTTTGCCCCAGATATACCTTACCGAAACACCAAAGTTAAAGCCCTTGTAAAACAGGTTTGAGCTAAAAACACCCTCGGCTTTTGGCCTCGAACTTCCTACCACAACCTGATCAGCCGAACTGTAAACGAAGGTATATTGACCATTCGCCGCTAAAAACACTTCTTTCCCTGTTGCCGGATCAATGCCCAATGATGGTACTGCCCATAAATCGTTCGAACTATAACCATCGCGGTAACGTGTTAGCGAATTGCTGTTCCTTAACTGGTTATTTAAACTATTAAGCTTATTATCGAAATTGCTGTATTTCTGGGTAGATGTTGCCCCGGTAATGCCCAATGTCCAAACCACCTGGCCAGGATTAAATATCGGGGAGAATTTAAAACTGGCTTCCAAACCTTTTACCGTAGAAGCGCCTGCGTTAAAGGGGAAATTACTTAAACCTGTTGATGATGGCAGGGTAATGGCAACCACCAATGGGTCGGTTATTTTTTGATAGGCGTTTACATAAAAATTAATCCTGTTTCCAAAAAGGCCGGCATCTAAACCCAAACTTGTTTGCGAAGTTTTTTGCCATTCCAGATCAGCAGCGCCTAAGCCTGATAAATAAATCCCCTGGCCAAAGCTGTTTATCGTAGAATAGTAGTTGTAAACCGATTCGCTAACGTTATTAAAATTCTGATTGCCTGTTACGCCCCAGTTGCCCCTTAACCTTAAGTTATTTACCCAGGTTACATTTTTCATAAACAGCTCATTCATCACATTCCAGCTTAAACCGGCCGAATAATATGGAGCGTATCTTCTGTTGGAGCCAAAAGCTGTAGATCCATCAACATTAAAATTTACATCAATGTTGTACCTCCTATCGTAAGAGTAATTTACCGCTGCCACAGCAGAATTGCGGCGCGTTAACGAATTTGCCGCATTTGGCACCGAACTCGTTTTAAAACCATAGGCAAAAGCAGGGTTTCCATTCGCGGCAGCAGGAAAACCGGTTGCCGTATAACCATTTACCGATTGGTTTGTCTGATTAACCTCTGCCCTTAAATTTGCCGTAACCGAATGTTTGTTTGCAAATACTTTTGCATAAGAAAACCCGGCGTTAACTGTATAACTTAAGCCCGCAAGTTTGCTATAGGTATAATCTCCTTTTAACAGTGGATCATCAATACCGTCGTATTTTGTATTAAGCGGGGAAATAAAATTGGTTGATTCTGTAATTGATTTATTGATCTGTGCATTGATCTGAAAACGCAGTTCGCTCGTTAAATCGGCAATCGCCTGGAAATTATCCTGTAAGTTAAAACTGGAATTCTTTCCATAACTGTTTAATGCCGCATTATAAAAAGGATTCGGGATCACTTCGTTATAATTGGTATTGTTGTAATTAATCAGATCTGTTCCATATACCGTTGGCGAGGGTACAATTTCCAGGTATTTATGGCTTGCGTCCAATAACCGGTAGTATGGATTTGTTTTTACCCAGTCGGAAAAAAGACCATAAGGAGAATCTGCCGCTTCCGATCCGCTGATGTAGGCCCTATTGCTAAAATTAAATATACCCGAACGATAGGTTAAAGTAAGGTTGGTGCCCCAATCATCACGTTTTGAGCCAATCATGGTTGCATTGTTCTTACGGATGTTGGCACCAAGATCGTACCGTACATTGTCATCACCACCAGATGCCGAAATGGAATGCCGCTGGGAAAATCCGGTTTGTAAAGGCTGCGAAAGCCAATAGGTATCTACCCCACGCAAAACTTCTTTAAGTCGCGAGGCATACACCGTATCCAACGCCATCTGTCTATCGGCAATTGTAGTTGCATAACGGCCTGCCAGTTTCTCGAACTGCAGTTTTTCTGAGGCGTTCATCATGTTATACGATCCCAGATCGGGTAATTCTACCCTTAAATCCGAAGTATAACTTATCCTGAGTTTGCCCGGTAAAGGCTTTTTAGTCTCGATAACGATAACCCCATTCGATGCCCTCGAACCATAAATTGCCGTCGAGGCCGCATCTTTCAAAATCGTGATGGAGGCTACCGTATTCATATCCAGGTCAACAATGGTCCTTAACGATGTTTCAAAACCATCCAGAATAAACAAAGGCTGATTCGGATCTGTAGAAAACTGGTCCCTTAACGTATTGGTCGATATACTCGTTTGCCCCCTTAATTCAATCGTTGGAAGTACATTTGGGTTAGAACCTGCTGCGTTATTTTCAATCTGTATAAAAGAAGGATCCAGCGTCCGCAAACTTTGTATTACGTTCTGGTTTGAGAGCATTTTGAGGTCATCGCCCGAAAAAGAGGCTGCCGCACCGGTAAACGACTCTTTTTTTCTGGTCATAATACCCGTTACCACTACATCTTTATCAAAATTGGTAACACTTTCCTTTAAAATTACCGAAAGCGAAAAAGTTCCTCCGTCCTTAACCAGCCCGTTAACCGTTTTAGATTCATAGCCGATAAAATTGATGGTAAATTTGTAGCTTCCTGCTCCTAATTTATAAAAGCTGAAGACGCCGTTTTTATCAGATGATGTGGTTGTTTTGGCCCCTGTTTGAATGTTCTGGGCAACGATGGTTGCACCAATAATGGTTTCTTTCGCATCCTTAACAATTCCCTTTACAGCTGGTACCTGTGCATAGGCGCTAAAGCCATAATAAAGGCAAAGCAGCAGCAGTAAGGCACGTTTTGGAACGTTCCTTTTAGTAAAAATTTTGATCATGAAGTTAGTTGGTTTAGTCTAGTTGTGTTTGGTTTTTATTTTTACTTCTTCTTTATCGTATATCCTACCTCTGTTTTTTCTACAGTCAGATTATTGAGAGAACAGAGCATACTTAAGAAGGAATCAATGTCATCGCGTCCGAATTCATATTGTCCTGTAAATACCTTTCTGTTTAATTGTACTGCAGTATATTTTATTTTAATGTTTAATTTATTTTCAAGTGCATCGAAAACACCGGCCAGTGGTTCGTTATCGAAAATAATAGCACTTTCGGTAATAATGGCTTTATTTTGATCTAGTGTCTCCAATTTCTTAGGCTGTTCGATATTAAATGCCCTAACATTTGCGGCGTAAGTTTGCATATTGACCGAAAATTCTTTGCCGGGTAATAGATACACTGTTTTAACGCCTGCCGATAATAGTTTTTGCTGTGGTTTAACCACTACTTTTCCTTCAATCAATCTTACCCTTGTATAAAGGTCTTTTTTGAAAGCTGTAATTTTAAAAACGGTCCCCAAAGCGGTGGTTGCCAGGTTATTGGCAAAAACGGTAAATGGCTTGGTTTTATCTTTATGTACCCTGAATAATGCCTGACCATTTAAAGCAATATCCCTTTTTCCCTGATCGAAGGGAAAATAACTCACTTCGCTATTTGGATCAAGCTCAACGATAGATCCGTCAGGCAGTGTATAAATCTGTTTTGTATCTGACGTATTTGTTAAAAATTTCGCTATTCTGGTAGAAGTTCCATGTTGTTTCAAAGTAGCAACATCTGATTTCGAAACTTGCCTACTGTTAAAATTATAAGTCAATAAACCAACCGTAAAAATCAACGCTACTGAAGCTGCGTAAGCCAGATAACGCAAACGGATCCGCCTGGTTTCTTTTACATTGTGGATATGATCAAGTATGTTTACATAAATCCTGTCGGATATTTCAGCATCAACTTTTTCTTTCGGCTCAAAGTGCTCCCATTCCTCGCTGTTTAAATAAATTTCACGGTTGTTATCATCCGCTAAAAATTTACTTACCATGCGGGCTTCCTCGGCAGTACACTGGCCGGCAAAAAACTGCTCAACAAGCTTTTGGTTGATTTGCATAACTACATTACGTTTTTGAAAGTGCTTTACCCCTAGTGCAGCTAAATTATTTTAAAATAATTGTTAAAAAATTCGATAAAGCGGTCTGAATGGACAAATTTTAACTGGATAAATCCAAAAACTATTAATTATTTATTGATAATGGTCGACATTATCACCGCAAGTGAAATAATAGAAGAAAATGCGGCCCTGAGTTGTTTTAAAGCCTGCGAAATATGATTTTCGACAGTTTTTGGGGAAATAGAAAGCATTTCTGCTATTTCTTTATACGAATAACCTTCAATTTTGCTCAATTTAAATACCTTTTTCCTTACAGGCGCCATCTGTTCAATAGCCGCTTCAAGGGCATTCAGCATTTCCGGCTGGTTTACCTCCACCTGTAGCGCATAATCATTTTCTATTACTGATAAATGTTTTTTGCCAACGGCTTCTTTTCTAAGCTGATCGATCAATATTGTTCCCGCAATGCGGAAAACCTGGGCCGATAAACTGTATTCTGATGATAAATTTTCCCTCTTTTCCCAAAGCCTGATAAAAGTGAGCTGCACCACCTCTTCTGCCATATAAGCTGAACCTGTTTTTTTCAGTATATAGGCATAAAGTTTTTGGTTGAACAAACCGTAAACAGTTTGAAAAGTTTGTAAGCAACCCGACGCTAAATCAGCAACATAGTCCATTAATTGGGATTCCTGAGAAAATAAAAAAGGATGATTTTATTAGTTATTCGGAGCGGATGATAAGCCAAAGATATTTTTTCATTAAGTAAGAATCAACCCAATATTAAATTTTTAACAGAATTTTGGCCAAAAACCGGTTCCTAGCTTTAAAACAAACGTTTGACTAATTTTTACCAAAACCCCTGTTTTTATACCATTTTAGATAAAAACACTCAAATAATCCTATTTGATAACCGATTTGTAATAAACACGTTATCCAATTGCCGGTTTCCTTTTAATTGATTGGAACAATTTTTACATTTACGGTGATATGGTGAGCAATAACTACAGTGAATTACTACGGAAGATTGATGAGTTTATCCGCAAATTTTACCTCAATAAAATTTTGCGGGGCAGTATTTATACCGCTGCAATACTTTTGGCCCTGTATCTGCTGGTTTTTTTAAGCCTTTATTACCTCAATCCTACCGCGGGTTTTAAAACTTTTATATTTTTCGCTTATCTCTTGATCGGAATATTGTTGGTGGGTTTCCTTATAGTAAAACCACTTTTATCGATGTTGAAATTGGGCAAACACCTTACTTTTGATGAAGCATCGGTTATCATCGGAAACCACTTTTCCGATATTAAGGATAAATTGCTTAATACGCTTCAGCTTCACCGCTTATCAGAAAATCAGCCCAATAACAACCACCTCATTATTGCCAGTATTGATCAAAAAATCCTCGAACTTAAGCCCGTTCCCTTTTATACCGCCGTTAGCATCAACGATAACCGAAAATATTTAAAGTATCTTTTTGTTCCGCTTTCTATCATTTTACTCATCGCCATCATCGCACCGGCCATTTTGCGCGAGGGTACGAATAGTTTTTTCAAATACGATGAATACATTGCACCAAAGGCCCCTTTCAGTTTTACGGTTTTAAATAAAAGTTTAACCGTTACCCAGGGTGATGATGTAACCATAAACCTGAAACTATCAGGTGACCAGATTCCTGCAGAAATTTACGTTGAAGACGGAAAAAATACCTACAAACTTCAAAAAGAGAACATCAGCAACTTTAATTACAGCATAAAAAATATCCAGAACGATAAAAAACTGATTTTTAAAGGCGGAGGTTTCAGTTCTTCAGCATTTATTCTTACCGTTAAACCACGTCCGGAGTTGCTTAACGCAGCTGCAACTTTAAATTTTCCCGCTTATCTTGGCAAAAAACCGGAACAGGTTGCCAATGTTGGCGACATGCTCCTGCCCGAAGGAACAAAGGTTACCTGGAACTTCAAAACAGGAAAAAGCAATTCGATTTTGTTTATTCTTAATGGTACCGAGAACGTTTTAAAAGTCGAAGATAATGAATCAGCTTTCAATGCTACAATCAAAAACAATTCAAAATACAGCGTTACCCCTAAAAATGAATTCGTAACCCTCCGCGATTCTTTATCACACCAGATTACCGTGGTTAAAGATCAGTCGCCAGGGATTAGCGTAGAAGAAAAACCAGATTCCGTTAGCAAAAAGGCTTTGTATTTCAGTGGCAATGTTACCGACGATTATGGTTTTAGCCGTTTAAGCTTTAAATACAACATCAAAGAAAATAACCGGATTATTGGTTCATTCGCCAAAAATATTGCAATTAAGAGCAACGTAACCGAAAATACTTTCTTTTATTTCTGGGATTTAAAAACCGCTGCAGCCAAACCCGGACAGGAAATTGAATATTATTTCGAAGTAGCCGATAACGATGGTGTTAATGGAGCAAAAGTTACACGATCGGAAGTTAAAACCTTTAAACAGCCTACCAAAAGGGAAACTGCCGAACAGGTAAATGCCAGTAACCAGGCATTAAAACAGAAAGTACAATCGGCCATCCGTTTGGCCAATACCATCGAAAAGGAAAGTAAAAAAGTTGCCGAAAGCCTGATCGATAAAAAACAGATCTCTTTTGAGGATAAAAAGCAGATTGAAGCCCTTTTGGATAAGCAGAAACAGCTTGATGAAGCGGTAAAAGAGATTAAAGATCAGAATGACAAAAATATCCAGCAGCAGGAAGACCAGAAACAGACAGAAGAGCTTTTAGAAAAACAAAAGCAGATTAAAGACCTGTTCGACAATGTACTGGATGAAAAAACCAAAGAACTGTTGCAGAAACTGCAGAACCTGATGAACGAGAAAAATAAAGATCAAACCCAGGATGAACTTTCTAAAATGCAATTGGATAATAAAACGCTCAAAAATGAATTAGACCGTATTTTAGAACTCTATAAACAGTTGGAATTTGAGCAGAACCTTCAGGCAGATATCGATCGTTTAAATGAACTTGCCAAAGAACAGAAAGAACTATCAGAGCAAACAAATGATAAAAAACAGGATAATGAAGCCCTAAAGCAAAAACAGGATGCGCTTAATAAGGAAATGAAAGACCTGAAAGATGATCTTAAAAAGCTGGAGGAAAAAAATAAGGGCTTAGAAAGACCAAATCCTTTCGAAAACCCTGAAAAAGACGTTCAGGACATACAAAAAGAACAACAGGACAGTAAGGATGCCTTAGATAAAAAAGATTCTAAAAGTGCCAGCCAGAAACAGCAGAAAGCGGCCGAGCAGATGGAAAAATTATCCAAAAAGATGAGCGATATGCAACAGGAGGGCGAAGAAATGGAAAATAACCTGAATGCCAAAGAATTACGCCGCTTATTAGAAAACCTGCTCACTACATCTTTCGATCAGGAAAAGGTGATGCTGACCTTAAAGAAAATGACTGCTACCGACCCATCATATACCACTAACGTACAGAAACAGCGCAGCATTAAAGATAATCTTAAAACCATAGCCGATAGTTTATACAGCTTAAGCAAACGTGTTCCACAGATAGAATCGACGGTTAACGAGGAAATGAATAAAATCAATTTTAACCTCGATAAAAGTTTAGAAAGCCTCGGCGATAGAAGAACAGCAGAAGCCAACCGTTTCCAGCAATTTACCATGACTTCTATCAATAACCTCACTTTGATGCTGAGCGAAGCTTTAAACCAGTTGCAGAACATGCAGAAAAATGGCAAAGGTGGCAGTGGAAAAAAACAGAAGCAGGGTATGAAACAGCTTTCGCAAATGCAGGATAAGCTGAATAAAAGTATGCAGCAGGCTCGCGAACAGATGCAGAAATCAGGCGGTAACCAAGGCACCGTAGGTAAAGGACAAATGAGCCAGGAATTTGGTAAAATGGCGCAACAGCAACAAATGATCCGCCAGGCGCTGGAAAAAATCAACCGCGAGGAAAATAAGGATGGTACTGGTAAAATGGGTAACCTGAACGAGGCCATTAAGGAAATGAAACAAACAGAGAGCGATCTGGTTAACAAGCGTTTACAACAGGAAACTTTAAACAGACAGAAAGATCTGCTAACCAAGCTGTTAGAAGCAGAAAAAGCAGAACGCGACCAGGAAGAAGATTCGAAACGCGAAAGCAAAGCAGCTAAAGAGTTTCCGCCATCTTACCGAAAAATGGTAGATCAGTTTAAAAAACAGCAACAAAATGGAAACGATATGCTGCAAAAACTGCCTCCAAGCTTAAATTACTACTATAAAAATAAAATTGCCGAGTATTTAAAATCATTGAATATTAGTCAATAAATAAACTCGTCATCTCGACCGAAACGCAGCGAAATGGAGAGATCTATCTTGCATGAAAGACCCTGAAATAAATTCAGGGTGACGTACCGCTTTAAATTTTTCCTAAATTTGCAGCATAAACAACAACATTATGCCTGCAATATCTTTCTTCAACGAATCTGTTAGCTATAATCTTCCACAAAAACTTAAAATCAAAAAGTGGATCAAAGCCAGCATTGAAAAAGAAGATTACAAATTACAGGAACTCAATTTCATTTTCTGCAGCGACGAATATCTTTTAGGCATCAATCAGCAGTATTTAAACCACGATACTTATACCGATATCATTACTTTCGATAATTCTGAAGAAGAAAAGCAGATAGTAAGTGATATTTTCATCAGCATTGAACGCGTAAAAGAAAATGCAAAAATCTTTAAAACGTCCGAATTTGATGAGGTTTGCCGCATCATGATGCACGGAACCCTGCACTTATTGGGTTATAAAGACAAAGGAAAAGCCGCCAAAACCCTAATGACACAAAAAGAAGATGAACATTTAGGCTATAGAACTGAATTTGGATTGATTTAGCAACTAGCCTCCACCATTCGTCTTTCATCTCGACTGGAACGCAGTGGAATGGAGAGATCTATCTCGAAATAGATTTCTCGACTTCGTTGCACTCCGCTCGAAATGACGAACGTTTTGACTTCCTTTCATGACATTCCCATTACCATAACTTCCTAGTTAAAAGCAAAATACCCTCCTGCTCCTTTCATTTTTTATGAGCGTTCGTCTAAAAGTTACGGGCGTTCGTCGACAATTACACTCTGCTGGTATAATACAGCCAATCTGCCTGCAACTTTTCCTGTTTGCCTCAGTCTTATATTCGAAAAAACACAAAAAAGATTTAAAAATTTAAAATATAAAGTCATGAGAACTTCTATTAAAACCTTATTCGCAGCAGCCTTAACAACAATCATTTTAGGTACTGCAAGCGTTGCAGCAAATGCAAACGAAAACAACAGCAATTACACCAATATTACTTCGGTTAAAAACATCACTAAAATTAAAGTGAGTGGAAACGTGAAAGTAATTTTAGTTCAGGATGCCAAAGAAAGCGTTCAGGTTTACGATAACTACTACGCAAAAAATGCATTGGTACAACAACAGGATGGCGAATTAAGGATCAGTTCTTTCACTAAAGAACCCCTAACCGTAATCGCTCACATAAATAACCTTACTGCTATCGAAGCATCAAACATTTCGAGTGTTAAAACAGCCGGAAATTTTAACCTGTTAAACCTGGACGTGGTTTTAAATGATGGTGCCACTGCCGATATCAAAGCAAATACAGTAAACCTAAATACAAGTATTAACGGTGCATCGAGTTTAACATTAAGTGGTTCTACCGAAAGTTATTCAGCAGTTTTAGGAGCAGTTGCAAAAGTAAATACAAACGATTTCACCGCAACTGATAGCAATATAAGCGCAGCACCAATTGCAACTTACAATGCAAACAGATATAATGATATTAAAGCTGATGTTTTAGAAGCCATCTTCTAAGCATCACAAAAGATAAAAGTTTAGTTTTAGTTAATGATTGAAGCAGCGGTGGAGCGAGTCCAACCGCTGTTTTGTTTTATAGCTACTTTACCAATACCGAATGAACCAGTGAACTACTGAACCAATTACCTTCCATGCAAATCTGTGCATCCACGGCAAAAAAAGCTAATACACAAAAAGAAGTAGCCAAATAAAGATCCTTCGTCTCCGCCCAGGATGACAAAACGAATAAAAGGCTTTTCCGTTTTAATATGTGTCTCTGTGGCAAAGATGGCAACAAAACAAACAAATTAAATATTCCGTCCTAACACGTGCATCTGTGGCTACCCATCAATCAAGTTTTTGCCATTTTTACCTGATACAGAAGTCCTTTCAACATTGAATATGCCGTTGCAACTAATTTATACTTACCTTTGCACTAATTTTCCTTTATAAATCCGAAATACAAAAAAATTGAGCACACTAATTGCGGCAGAAGGCTTAGGACATGGTTACCATGACGAATGGCTATTTAAAAATTTAACCCTGGGTATCAACTCTGGTCAGCGTGTAGCGTTGGTTGGAATCAATGGTGCAGGTAAGAGTACACTTTTGAAATTACTTGCCGAAAGGTTCCCTCCGCTTGAAGGTAAAATTGTAAAAAACAAAGCCGTTAAAATTGGTTTTCTTGATCAGGAACCTCAGTTTACCGAAGGCTTTTCAATTAGCGATCATATTTTTTCTCTGGAGAATAAACAACAACAGCTGATTAAGGAATATGAAGAACTGATCGAAGACCCCAATCCGGATGAAAAAACGCTTAACCGTTTGTATGAAGAATTAAGCGAGCATAATGCCTGGGAATATGAGCATGAAATTAAAACCATCCTCAACCGGATGGGCATTACCCATCTTCAACAGAAAATATCTACCCTATCGGGTGGGCAAAAGAAACGTTTGGCTTTAGCTAAATTGTTGATCGAAGATCCTGAAATCTTGGTGCTTGATGAGCCAACCAACCATTTGGATATTGATACCATTGAATGGCTGGAAAAACTATTAACCACCGGACAAAAAACAATTCTATTGGTAACCCACGATAGGTACTTTTTGGATAACGTTTGCAACACGATAGTAGAACTGGATAGAGGTAAAATTTTTAACTACAACGGAAACTATGCTTACTACCTGGAGAAAAAATCGGAAAGAGAAGCGTTAGACGCCACTGTTTTACATAAGAACCAACAGCTATTAAAGAAAGAATTGGAGTGGATGAGGCGCATGCCACAGGCTCGTGGAACAAAATCTAACGCCAGAATCAATGCTTTTTACGAATTAGAGGAAAAATCAAAGAAAAAGTCTGATAATCAGAGTATTAACCTACAAATGAAGATGTCTCGCCAAGGTGGGAAGATTATTGAGGTTGAACACGTAGCAAAAGCATTTGATGGCCGCCCTATTATAAACGATTTTAGCTACACCTTTAAAAAAGGTGATCGTATTGGCTTGGCAGGAAAAAATGGAACAGGAAAATCTACACTTTTAAATATCATTACCAGCAATTTAAAGCCAGATAGCGGAACCGTAGATACTGGAGAAACTACCGTATTTGGTTATTATAAACAGGGCGGTTTAACTTTCGATCCAAAAGAACGTGTAATTGATATTGTAAAATCGGATGCCGAATTTATCAAGATGGCAGATGGTTCAGTGATCACAGCTTCTGCCCTATTAACTTTATTTCTATTTCCGCCAAAGAAACAACATGGTATGGTTGAGAAATTAAGTGGTGGTGAAAAGAAACGTTTGAACCTGATGAAAGTGTTGATGCAAAATCCAAACTTCCTAATTCTGGATGAGCCAACAAACGACTTGGATATCGACACCCTAAATGTACTTGAAGAATTTTTAGAAAACTTCCCGGGCATTTTAATGCTGGTATCTCACGATAGGTATCTGCTCGACAAAATGAGCGATCAGCTATTTATCATGGAAGGCGAAGGTGTTGTTAAAATTTATAATGGTAACTATTCTGAATACCGCTTAAGTTTAGAGCAACCAAAAGCTAAACCAGAAACCAAGAAAAATCCTACCACCGTTATAGAGCAAGCACCGGTTAAAGCTGCAAAAAAATTAAGTTTTAAAGAGCAAAAAGAATTAGAAGATAGCGAAAAAGGTATGGAAGAAGCAGAAGCTAAAATAGCCAACCTCACCAAAACCCTAAACAATATCGATGCAACAGACTATGTAAAAATTCAGGAAATTTCGAGTGAGATAGAAAACCTGCAAGCGAAACTGGATGAATATACTATGCGCTGGCTGGAGCTTTCAGAATAGAATACTAAACAATTCTATCCTGTTTTCCACGTTATGTTTCACGTGGAACATTAGCAAAATTAAAGAGAACTGTCACCCTGAGCGTAGTCGAAGGGTAAAGCAAAAGAAACTAAATCTTTTATTTTACTAGAGTTAATACAGGGTAAAAATTAAACAAAAACAAATTGTTCCACGTGGAACATTAAAGAAATATATAATAAAATGTTTTCAAAATACGATTTGATTGTTGTTGGTGCAGGCCATGCAGGCTGTGAAGCTGCTGCTGCTGCTGCCAACTTAGGATCATCTGTTTTACTAATAACAATGAATATGGGCACCATTGCCCAAATGAGTTGTAACCCCGCAATGGGTGGTGTAGCTAAAGGCCAGATTGTTCGCGAGGTTGATGCACTAGGTGGATACTCCGGAATTATATCAGATAAATCGACCATTCAATTCAGAATGCTGAATAAATCTAAAGGCCCTGCAATGTGGAGCCCAAGGGCACAGATTGATAGAATGCGCTTTGCAGAAGAATGGAGATTAGCCTTAGAGAACACACCTAATGTAGATGTCTGGCAAGACAGTGTTGTCGGTTTGTTGGTGAAAGATAATACCGTATATGGCGTTAAAACATCTTTAGGTATTGAGATCGAAAGCACAGCAGTGGTACTTACCAATGGAACTTTTTTGAATGGTGTGATCCACATTGGAGAGAAAAAGTTTGGTGGTGGTAGAACAGCAGAAAGATCTTCAACAGGAATTACCGAACAATTGGTAGAGCTTGGTATGGAATCTGGTCGTATGAAAACTGGTACTCCCCCCCGCGTTGACGGAAGAAGTTTGGATTATTCTAAAATGGAAGAGCAATGGGGCGATGAAGATAGAAGTAAATTCTCTTTCACAGATACGCCCGTTACTACTGACCAACGCTGCTGCTGGATTACTTATACCAATAGCGAAGTACACGAAACTTTGAAAGAAGGATTCGAAAAATCACCAATGTTTACCGGTCGCATTAAAGGTTTAGGACCGAGGTATTGCCCATCCATTGAAGACAAAATTAACCGTTTTGCAGAGCGCGATCGTCACCAGATTTTCGTTGAACCTGAAGGATGGAACACCTGTGAAATTTATGTAAATGGATTTTCAACTTCCCTTCCGGAGGATGTACAATTCAAAGCACTAAGATTAATACCAGGTTTTGAGCAGGCAAAAATGTTCAGACCAGGTTATGCCATCGAATACGATTTCTTCCCACCTACCCAATTATCGTTAACCTTAGAAACTAAATTGATCAGCAATTTATTTTTGGCTGGGCAAATCAACGGAACTACAGGATATGAAGAAGCCGCTTGTCAAGGTTTTATGGCGGGAATAAATGCACACCAAAAAATCAATGATAAACACGAACTGATCATGAAAAGATCAGAAAGTTATATCGGTGTTTTAATTGATGACCTGGTAACTAAAGGAACCGAAGAGCCTTATCGCATGTTCACTTCAAGAGCCGAACACCGTTTATTATTGAGACAGGATAATGCGGATATCCGCCTCTCTCCTATTGGCCATGAGCTGGGATTAATTTCTGATGAGCGTTTAGAAAAGGTAAATCAGAAAATTGCAAATGCAGATGCACTCGTTAAGTTTACCAAAAACCAGGGTATAGAAATGGGCGATGCAAATCCGATGCTCGAAAGTTTAGGATCGAGCGCTTTAAATCAAAATGTAAAAATCCATAGTCTGGTTGGAAGACCGCACGTTGGTTTACAGGATCTGATTAAAGTAAGTAAACCCTTAGCTGAAGCTACAAAAGATTTAGATAATGAAACAATTGAGCAGGCCGAAATCAAAATTAAATACGAAAGCTATTTTGAGAAAGAAAATGAAATTGTAGCGAAGATGCTGAAAATGGAAGACAAAGAAATCAAACCAGATTTTGATTATAATAAAATTGTTTCCATTTCAAAAGAGGCCCGTGAAAAATTATTTAAGATAAAACCACGCACTTTAGGTCAGGCTTCAAGGATTTCAGGTGTTTCGCCCTCAGATATATCGGTTTTAATGGTCTATATTAATAAGTAACTGATTATCAAATACTTAACTAAATAAAAATAGACTTTAAATAAATCGATATAAAGCAATAAAAAGATTTTTTAATGTTAGAGTTCCAAAAAGTATAAAAATTCGTCAGAACGTTTAAAATATGCCAAATTTAAAAGATCAGTATTTTAACCTTAAAATTTTATCGGCTTTTTCAGCCCTGCTCCTATTTTTTGGTTGTGCGAGTATCCAAAGCCCACAGGGTGGACCAAAAGATACCAAGCCACCAAAAGTTTTAAGTATGACACCAAAAAATCAGACTAGGAATTTTAACGCAAAAAAAATCGTAATTGAGTTTGATGAGTATTTTAATATCAAAGATGAGTTTAAGGAATTTTCTATTTCTCCCGACCAGGAAAAACTTCCGGTTTTAAAGAAGCGTCAGAAAAGACTCGAAATTGCACTTCAGGATTCTCTGGAAAAAAATACAACTTATACCTTAAATTTTGGTAAAGCGATTGCCGATGTAAATGAAGGTAATGTAGTTAAAAATTTATCTTACGTTTTTTCTACCGGACCTGAAATTGATTCGCTTTCCATCAGCGGTAAAGTGATCAATTCGCTGAGCGACGAAGCTGAAAAAGATGTTACGGTTTTAATTCTTCCTTTAGAAAGAGATACCATTTTTGGAAAGAAACGCCCTTCCATTTATGCAACTACCGATAGCGCCGGAACTTATAAATTAAATAACCTGAGAAAAGGCACCTATAAAGTTTATGCTATTAAAGAAAGTAGCGGTGGTGGCGATAAGATCTATCAGCAGGTTTCGGACGAGGTAGGCTTCATTAAAGATCCTATTGTAATTGATAAAAACCTGGATAACATCAACCTGCAGATATTTAAAGAATTGGCCCCAGAATTCCGCGTGGTCGACAGAAAACTTAATAATGATGGAAGTATATCAATTAACTTCAATCAGCAGCTTAAAAGCCCTAAAATTACGGTTACCGATCCTCCTGCTGTTGATGTGGGTAAGTATGTACATTTTTCAAAGAACAACGACACCGCAAAAGTATGGTTAAAGGATTTAAGCTTCGATTCGGTAAAACTGGCCATCCAGGACCAGGGAAAAGTATTACAGACCCTGAACTTTACCCGTGGTAAAAAAGATACCTATACACGCGATGTAACCATTAACGATAACCTTTCGGGAGGAAAATTAAATCCCTTCCAGCAGCTTACGTTAATATTTCCTTTTCCGATGACAGCTGCAGATCCATCTAAAATTACCTTGCTCGAAGATTCGGTAAAACGCACTAACTTCGAACTGATAAAAGACAGTGTTGATCAACAGAAATACTATATAAAATACCCGTGGAAGGTTAAAAGAACTTATGATTTAAAGTTAGGTGCAGGTGCTTTTACCGCTATCTTTAATGCCAAGAACAAAGATATACCTAAGAAATTTACGCTTGAAAGCCAGGATGCATACACCACACTTGTATTAAATGTAACTGTGCCCGATACGAGTAAAAATTATGTGGTGCAGTTCTTAACCGAGAAAAAAGACATTATAAAATCGTATCCGATCAATAAAAATTCGAAGATTACCTTTTCAAAGTATCCCGCAGGGAAATATATGTTAAGGGTAGTTTACGATGAAAATAAAAACGGAATCTGGGATACCGGTAGTGTTAAAGGGGGTTACCAACCTGAAAAAGTATGGTATTTAAAAGCCTTATTGGATTTAAAACCAAACTGGGAACGCGAAGACCCATTGGTGATACCACCTCCTACGCCATAAAAAAGCCGTCACCCTGAATTTATT
>NZ_DJDT01000204.1 GCF_002432345.1 Pedobacter sp. UBA5917 | reverse complement strand
GAGACACGAACCACGGAGTTAATTAAGCATTATTTCTTCGCCCTGATCTTGCTCAAAAACTCCGGCGTAAAACCCAGGTATGAGGCTAGCATATATTGCGGTACACGCTGCACAAATTCGGGGAACAAACTATTAAAATGGCGGTATCTTTCTTCGGCGGTTTGACTATACAAAAACTTTATCCTGCGTTGCGAAGCCTGGTGGTTCTTTTGCAGAATCAACCTGAAATACCGCTCCAGTTTGGGCAGTTTGTGGAACATTTCGTCGTAATGATGATGCTCTATGGCGATTACTTCGGTTGTTTCTGCAGCCTGTATATAAAACTCGGTTTGTTGTTGGAACAGGAAACTGGTAAGATCGGTAATCCACCAGTTTTCGATGGCAAACTGTGTGGTTTGTTCCGCGCCTTTAATATCAATAAAATAAAGCCTCAGGCAGCCCTTCGCCACAAAGTAATTGGCCCTGCAGGTTTGTCCTTCTTCCAATAAAAAGGCTTTCTTTTTCACGGAAAAAGATTTGAGCATCGATGCCAGAATCTCCTGTTCATCGGTACTCAAATCTATAAATCTATTAATGTGGCTATAAAGTGCGCTATACATGTTATCCTATTGATTATGCTAAAATAGGCATAATTATAGGAACATAATCAATGGTGCTAAAGTGAGAAAGCCTTAAAAATAGGATGTGCATATTCGCCCCAGTCTTTCATTGCCCCAAGTAATATGGCTTTTAAACCTTTATTATCGGTCGGTTTTCCTTTTGTTGGTGCCGTTAAATCTTTTTCGGGTACGGTAACTTCTGTTACTTTAGTGGCAAACCAGGTTACGTTTTCGTGCGGCAAAGCCAAACCTAAAATCATCCCGGGCAAACCGGTAAAAGATTCTGGTCCGCCAGAAACCGCAATCTGATTACTGTAATAAGCCACCACATAAACCGAATCCATAATAACGGCATTTGCCCTGCGGCATTCGTAACCTGCAATTTCGCGGGTTTCGTCGGTAATTTTCCAGTTTATTTTACGTACGCTATCTTTAACCAGGTAGGTATCTTCGTAAACACTTTTTTGGGTAACACTGTTTTGGAGGTCGAAATTTGTGGCAATGGTGTTTTTTAGATCCGCCAGTACATCAGATGCCAGCCAGTTGTTATTTACCGTTTCTTCCACGGTCGGCCACTTGTATAAACTTTTATCCCTGGTAAAATTTAAAGTGCTTTTGGCAACCTTAAACTGGGGATTGTTCTTTTTATATTGCTCAAAAGCCTCGTTCAGGTAACTTTCGTTGTCTTTATTGATCTTCTTCTTGATCAAAGCATACATATTTGATCTTTTTTCGTATTCGATTACCCCATTTTGTACAAAGTGGATATTCTGTGCAAAAAGATCGCTGCTGATGAAAATAACAGCAAATAAGATGATATATTTTAATGTAGTTTTCATGGTTATTTTTGTGTTTTAACGCCGCCCATTTTGTTGAAATCCCACGATACCGAGAACATAAAATACCTTTGGATGGTGGTATTACGTGTTTCGCTGATGGAGGTATTGGTTGCCGTACGGTTGAATCCTACATTTTGGTTTAAAATATCGTTCACCGTTAAAGAGAATTTTAAGTTTTCGGATTTAAAGAATTTTTTACCCAGCGATGCATTCCAGATAAAACGTTCGAAACTTTTGTTAAGCACCTGCGTTTTACCGTTGTACTGGTAATCTCCATCCGAAGATATTTCGAATTTGGCAGGCAACTGTAAATTCCCGTAAAAGTAGCCACTATATCCTATACCATCGCTGTTGGAGCCTACGCTTACCCTCGAAATATTATACGTTGGACCAAAGCGCACATAAAAATTATACTTTTTCTCTTTGTATTTCGAAACGTTTAAACCTCCGCCATAAGTATAATTTTTGGTGTTATTCAATGTCCTGATTTTGTCGACAGTAATAAAATTGTACGATGAATTTCCGTTTACATCCACATTTACACCAACATCCATATTAAGGAATTTTACTTTCCTGCCAAACTGCCCGTACAGGTAGTAATTCGTTTGCATTTTATCGTTGTAATTAATGTAACGGTAAGTACTTTTACCAACACCATCGGTTGTTACATCGCTAATGATCGGATTTGCAGTAAAACTATAAGAAGCACTTAGCCAAATAGATTGACTGGTTAAAACCTTATAAGAGTTATAACTTGCATTAACACTACTCCTGAATGAAGGTCTTAAATCCTGGTTTCCCTCTACCACATTAAACGGATCGTTATTTAGCCTAACCGGCTGTAACTGATCGAGCGATGGCTGATTGGTGTTACCGTTATAATTAAGCCTGAATGATTTTTGCTGGGAAAAACGGTACTGATAAGATGCCTGTGGCATGTAATTAACAAAGTTCCGGATATAAGTACGGTTGTGGTAAACATCATCCTGTTTAAAATTTACCCCGCTAAATTTCGATCCGAAATTAATAACCGTTTTACCTTTTTTATAATTAAAAATGGCACCTCCCTGGTTAATGGTCTGGTTCAGCTCAAAATTATTACTGTATACCGTATCCAGAATATCATATCTGCCACTAGCCGATTGGTTGAAAGACCTGCGATCCGATTTTCCGTTCATTAACGTTAAACCGTAGTTCATCACTAAGGTTAAGGTTTTTGAGAGGGGTTCGGTATAAGCAGCATTTAATTTAAAGGAATTGTTGGTAATATCGTTTTCTTTTAACTGGTTGGTTAAACTATCTACTAAACCTGTTTGCTTTAAACTGGTATTAAGTGAGTTCAAATAACCTTCGCCATTGCTTTTATTTATTGATTGATTTAAGTTTAATGATAAAGTACGGCCTTTTTTCTTCAGCTTTTTGGTAAACAACACATTCATGTTAAAATTCTGGTCATCTACTTCGTTACTTAAATCTCTTTTTGATGAATTCAAAATATCATTGGTTGCATTGGTTGTTTCTGTTTTAAAACTGTTTGTGGAATTGCTTTTTTTCAGGGCACCATCAACGCTTACCTTCATGGTTAAGGTGGTATCTATTTTTAATTCGTAGGTTACATCCAGTTTTTGTCTGAACATATCTTTATCGAAATCTTCATTTGAGTTGGTATACTGCGTACCCGACGATAAATTATTCTGACTGATTACGCTATTGTTACCTTTTACCCTGATCGATCCGATTTTGTAATTGGTATTGATTGATTCCTTATCCTTATTCCATTTATTATCGAAATGCAAACCACCTGTTCTGGCTACTGGCAATCCCTGACCGTTATACCTGCCATCATACGAATCGAGATCATCTCCACCACCATAGCTAAAATACATACCGCCGTCATCGCCCACGGTTAAGCCACTCGATCCACTATATTTATCGCGATCGTCCCAACCTAAACCAACTGTTCCGTTATTACCCAGAATACCATAGGCAGAAAATTTCTTTTTGCCCCAGAATTTGTTGAACATGGCCTGTCCCTGATAAAAATCCTTGGTTCCGTAACCACCCTGTACCTTACCGAAATAACCGTTCTTTTTATCTTCTTTTAGTTTGATGTTGAGCGTTTTCGTTTTTTCGCCATCATCAATACCGGTAAAACTGGCCTGATCGCTGGCTTTATCATAAAGCTGAACAGATTCTACCATATCGGCACGCAGGTTTTTGGTTACCAAAGTTGGGTCATCGCCAAAAAACTCCTCTCCATCTACCAATACTTTTGGAACGGTTTTACCCTGGGCTGTAATTTTTCCGTCTTTATCAACCTGGAAACCCGGAAACTGTTTAATCAGATCCTCTACTTTCGAGTTGGGCTCAATATTATAGGCCTTAGGATCAAATTCGGTGGTATCGCCTTTAATTTTTATGGCATTACGGTTCCCCTTGATAATTACATCGGCAAGTATTTTTGCCATTCCCGTAAGGTTGATTTTCCCATAATCTTTAACCTGCGTGGTAGAATCGAGGGTAAAATGGTCTACAAAATCGGCATATTTCGGGTAAGATACCAGCAGGATAAACTTCCCGCTTTTAATACCGCTTATTTCGAAAGAACCGTTTTCTGTTGTTCTGGTAAATTTTACAAGGGTAGAATCTTTTGCATTTAAAACCGCGACCGAAGTTCCCGATAAAAGGGTGGTAGATGCAGTATCAATCGTACGGCCTTTAATGGTATGGAGCCCCTGTGCTTTGGCATAAGAGGACATCAAAACTAAAAGGCACAACGAGAGTAATAGACGTGTCATAGATAGGATTTGGTTTTGTTGCCCGAATATAAAACTAATATATTAGTTGCTTACTATGCTTTAACCTTTTTTAACAAAAAATAACTTAATGTTAACAGCTGCATCCAAATCAGATTATCTTTATTAAAAAAAATCAGATGAAATTACCTTCGCTCCAACAGCTTTACCATGGTTTTATAACCGTAATTGATACCAATACACCCTTCTGCTTACCACATTAGAAAGTACCTATTACGAAGATAACCGCGAAGATTATTTTTGGAACGAGACCACTACTTATCTGCTCATCAAAAAGCTTTAAGCAAAAAATTCATTTTAAGACCGGTTTTTAATTAAACCGGCTTTTTTGTTTGTCGATGTTTCAAAAAACAAGCGGGTTTTCGTATAGGTTATTTTGGCGTTCGTCTATAAATACAAGTGCGTGGTATAATAGCCCGTTTTGGGCTGAAACGTTTTGGGCATCATGGCGTCTTATTTACAAAAACACCTAAAAATTAGGGATTTAAAATAAAGATTTATAAAACATAAAATATTAACGTCATGAAAAATTCTATCAAAAACTTATTCGCAGCTGCATTGGTAATGGTTACTTTAAGTAGCGCAACAGTTGTAGCAAATGCAACAGAAAATAATGCCAACTACACTGCTTTAACCAAGGTTAAAAACATCAGCAAAATCGTGGTATCGGGAAATGTAAAACTGATCCTGGTTCAGGACGCTATGGAAAGTGTTGAGGTTTACGATCAATATTATACCAAAAATGCTTTGGTGCAACAACAGGGGGCAGAATTGAGGATCAGCTCTTTCGATAAAAACACCTTAACGGTTATTGCACATGTAAACAATTTAACTGCAATCGAAGCATCAAATACCGCAAGCGTAACCACCGCCGGAAATTTTAACCTGTTAAACTTAAGCGTTGTTCTAAACGATAAAGCTTCAGCAGAGATTAAAGCCAATACGGTTAATTTATCAACAAACGTAAAAGATGCAGCAACTTTAAAACTGGAAGGCACAACCGATTCTCACCAGGCTGTAATGGGAGCAGAATCTAAAATAAGCATGGGCAATTTTACCGCTCAGGAGAGCAGTATCAGGGTAACTCCTTTGTCAACAGCTTTGGCCAACAACAACAAATCACGTTACGATGATTTACAGGTTGATTTATTAGAAAAACTATTCTAACTCCATCATATATTTTACCACAAATTAGGTTGGTCGGGATTTGTAATCCCGACCTTTTTTGTTCTAATGAATGAATTAAAGCTTACATGGTCCGGATTGCAAATCCGGACCAACAGTAGACCGCCGCCGCAAATGGTCCTCGTTTACAACGAGATCTGCATTTGTAATGCAGGATAATATATTATTGACGATAGAGGTTGTCATTCTGAACGCAGTGAAGAATCCCTAACCTATGAAACACTGTCCCTGATCTATTCGTTATTTAATTTAGGATCATTTTAAAAGATCCTTCACTAGCGTTCAGGATGACAATGAACGATATTACAGATCAAACTTAATTCCCTGTGCCAACGGCAAAGTATTCGAGTAGTTGATGGTATTGGTTTGCCTGCGCATATAAGCTTTCCAGGCATCCGAGCCGCTTTCCCTGCCACCGCCTGTTTCCTTTTCGCCACCAAAAGCGCCACCGATTTCGGCACCCGAAGTACCGATATTTACGTTGGCAATACCACAATCTGATCCTTTAGCAGATAAAAACTGCTCTGCCTCTCTTAAATTTAAGGTCATAATGGCCGATGATAGCCCCTGTGGCACTCCATTCTGCAACGCAATGGCTTCATCTAGTGTTTTATATTTAATCAGGTATAAAATAGGAGCAAAAGTTTCGTGCTGCACAATTTTGAAATCATTCTGCACTTCGGCAATACATGGCTTTACATAACATCCGCTTGTGTATGCATCGCCTGATAATACACCACCTTCTACCACAAAATTGCCTCCTTCGGCTTTACATTTTTCAATCGAATCCAAATAGGCCGCAACGGCATCGGTATCAATCAGCGGACCAACATGGTTATGCTGGTCCAAAGGATCGCCAATGCGTAACTGCCCGTAGGCTTTAACCAGTTTTGCTGTAAAAGCATCGTATACACTTTCGTGGATAATCAGTCTGCGGGTTGAGGTACAACGCTGACCGGCAGTACCAACCGCACCAAATACGGCACCGATTAAACTCATATCCAGATCGGCATGTTCAGAAATAATAATGGCATTGTTACCTCCAAGTTCGAGCAGGCTCTTACCTAAACGGGCACCAACCGCAGCGCCAACAGCTTTACCCATGCGGGTTGATCCGGTAGCCGAAACCAATGGTATACGGCTATCGTTTGTCATTAATTCGCCTACAGTTCTATCTCCCAAAACCAGGCCACAAACACCTTCGGCAACATCATTAGCTTTAAAAACCTTTGCAATAATATGCTGGCAGGCTATAGCGGTTAAAGGTGCTTTTTCGGATGGTTTCCAGATGCAAACATTACCACAAACCAGGGCCAGGGCTGCATTCCAGCTCCATACCGCCACAGGGAAATTAAAGGCCGAAATAATGGCAACGATCCCCAGTGGATGCCACTGTTCGTACATGCGGTGGTTCAGGCGCTCACTGTGCATGGTTAAACCATAAAGCTGCCTCGACAAACCCACTGCAAAATCGCAGATATCGATCATTTCCTGTACTTCACCTAATCCCTCCTGTAAACTTTTTCCCATTTCGTACGAAACCAATGTACCCAAAGCTTCTTTATTCTGGCGCAGGGCATCGCCAAACTGACGTACAATTTCGCCTCTTTTCGGGGCCGGCACATTACGCCAATCGTTAAATGCCGATTGCGCTTTAATTACCACGGCATCATAATCGGCAGTGCCGGCAACTTTTGCCGAAGCAATCAGTTTACCATCAACAGGCGAATAACTTGTTAACGAATCCGTGTTCGATTCTCCGCCCCAATTGCTTCCGGTACTATAGGCTGCATTATCTGCTTTTACGCCCAGTTTGTTTAAAATGGATTGAATATCTGTAGTCATATCTTTAACGATTTACACAAAAAAACAAAAAATAAAGGTAAAGCTGTTCAATTTCAGGGTCTTTAATTATCACAATCCTTAATATCCTGCTTTAAAGAAAAAGGATGCATATTATTGGGCAATTTTTGCATTGCGCTGCAAATAGTGTAGTTTAGGATAGTATAAATCATCGAAACCTCTTAAAATCAAATGAAAAACATCAAATTACTGCTTATCCTTTTAATAGGGTTCAATATCTCTCTTCAGGCCCAGACAAAAAAGGCAAGCAATTCTCTCTTGTGGGAGATTTCGGGCAAAGGATTAAAAAAACCATCCTATCTGTTCGGCACCCATCATTTAGTTAACGCAAAATTTGCCGATACCATGAAGGTTTTGCAGGAAAAACTAAAATCGGTTGATGCCGTGGTTGGCGAAATTTTAATGGATAGCACCGTGCAAACCAAACTGGGTCCATTTTTAATTATGAAAAATAATACATTAAATAGCTTACTCACGAAGGCCGAATACAAAGAGGTTGAGGATTATTTTAAAAGCAAACAACCGGATTTTGAGTTAAAACAATTGAACAACTTTAAACCTGCCATGGTATCCATAATGGTTGCATTATTTGATGACCCGGAGGTACAAAAAGGACTTGGTGATGGAATTGATGATAGTTTTCAGAAATATGCCAAAAAGAATGCAAAGTCGGTTTTCGGATTGGAAACAGCTGAATACCAGGGCGCACTTTTGTTCGACACCGATCTGCAGAAACAAAAAAAGGCATTATTAAAAGCAATCAGGGAAACAGCTAAAAACAAGCAAAAAATGGAAGAACTTAAAACCTATTATTTAGCTCAGGATATAGATAAACTCACCAGTTTCTTTAAAGCGTTTGATGAAGAAAATAAGGAATTTATGACCGAAATGTTAAAAAACCGGAATAAAAGATGGCTTGATCAGTTGCCGGCCCAGATGGAAAAACAATCTTTATTTATCGCGGTAGGTGCAGGTCATTTGCTAGGGGATGAAGGTTTGATAAAAGGTCTGCAAACTTTGGGCTATACTTTAAAACCAATAGCCACAAACTAAAATAAAGGCAACTTACGTTTGGATATTAATTATAGCACAATTCTTAATATCTTGCTTTCAAGAAAACTGACTTATTAAATTTCAAAAAATGAATAAAAAATTTATTGCCTGTGGGGTAATATTGGTTTCGGCTTTTATGGCCAATCCACTTTTCGCACAGGAAAAACCTACCGAAAAAACAAATAACCTTGGTACTTACCGTGTAACCGCAACCAAGGTTAACGACCTGGTACACACCAAACTCGATGTATCTTTCGATTATGCAAAACGCCACCTTAACGGAAAAGAATGGGTAACCTTAAAACCCCACTTTTACCCAACCGATTCTTTAACGCTTGATGCACAGGGAATGGATATTAAAACCGTGGCACTGGTTGGACTTAAGGGAAACACCCCGCTTAAATACACCTACAACGACAATAAACTGTACATCACGCTAAATAAAAAATATACCAACGCTGAAAAGTACACCATTTATATTGCTTATACGGCCAAACCCGATGAACTTAAAGTAAAGGGAAGCGCAGCCATAACCGATGCCAAAGGGCTTTATTTTATCAACCCCGATGGTACCGATAAAAACAAACCTACCCAGATATGGACGCAGGGCGAAACAGAATCGTCGTCGGCCTGGTTTCCTACAATAGATAAACCTGACCAGAAAACCACCGAAGAAATTTCGATGACCGTTAAATCGAAATATACCACACTTTCGAACGGTAAACTGGTAAGTCAGAAAGCCAATGCAGATGGCACAAGAACCGATACCTGGAAAATGGATCTGCCACACTCGCCATATTTATTTATGATGGCCATTGGTGAGTTCAAAATCACAAAAGACGCCTATAAAGGTAAAGAAGTAAGTTATTACCTCGAACCAAAATATGCACCTTATGCCAAACAGATTTTCGGAAAAACACCCGATATGATCCAGTTTTACAGCAATATTTTAGGTGTAGATTACCCTTGGAACAAATATTCGCAGGTTGTGGCCAGGGATTATGTTTCGGGTGCTATGGAAAATACAACAGCAACTTTACACGGTGAGCAGGTACAAAAAACCGACCGTGAATTATTGGATGGAAATGAAGAAGGAACCATCGCGCACGAGCTCTTCCACCAATGGTTCGGCGATTACGTTACTGCCGAATCGTGGTCTAACTTAACCATGAACGAATCATTTGCCACCTTTGGCGAGGTGATCTGGCACGGGCATGATGCCGGTCAGGATGCGGAAGATAAATCACGTTACGAAAAACTGCAATCATATTTAGGTTCGACCAAAAAAGGCGAAAGTCCTGTTCTAGCCCGTTTTTATTATAACGATAAGGAAGATATGTTTGATAACGTGAGTTATGCAAAAGGATCGATCATTTTATATGCGCTTAAAAACCAGATGGGCGATGCGGCGTTTTACAAATCACTTAACCGCTACTTAACCACCAACGCCTTTAAAAATGGCGAAACACATCAATTGCGTTTGGCTATGGAAGATGTGACCGGAAAAGATTGGAGCCCTTATTTTAACCAGTGGTATTATAATGGCGGTCACCCGATTTTAAGCATCGATTACGGCTACGAAAATGGAAAAGCTACCATCAAAGTAAAACAGACACAGGATGCCAGCGTGCAAACTTTTACCTTACCGGTTAAAATAGATATTTATGCCGGCGGTAAAAAAATCAGAAAAGAGATCCTGATCAATAGCCGCGAGCAGAATTTCAGTTTTGAGGTAAGCGCCAAACCGGATCTGATCGATTTTGATGTGGATAAAATCATTGTTGGCGAAACCAACGACAATAAAACGGCAGAAAACTATTATTTCCAGTATAAAAATGCACCAAGTTATGCCAACAGGATCGAAGCTTTGCAGTTTATCATGCAGAGCAAAGCCAATAGCGGCCAACAGGTATTATTAGAGGGATTAAAAGATAAATCGGGCGATTTACGTGCTTTAAGTATCGATGGCATTAATCTCGATGATGCAACGATTAAAGCTGCTGCTTTACCAATCCTGCTCCAATTGGCTAAAACCGATAAAGACACTGAAGTAAGATCGGCTGCAATTGTAAAGTTATCCGAAACAGGCGATCCAACCTACAAAGCTTTGATGCAGGAAAGTCTTAAAGACAGATCGTACAAAGTGCTTGCTGCCGGTATCGGAGGCCTGGCCAAACTGGCTCCGCAGGAAAGTATTGCTGCGCTATCTGCGCTGGATGCCGATACGAAAGACCACATTGCGCCATCTATTGCATCGCTATATATCAGCGATCCGAAAGATGAGCATCAGGCATTTTACGAAAATATTATGCTAACCGGCGACCGCAATAAAATTTTTGGCGTAATCGGTCAGTATTTTCAGTATTTAAGGGCAAATACCAACCCAACCGTTACCGAAAAAGGGATCAAGAATATTAGCGATGCAATTGAAAGATTAAAACTGCAATCGTATTTAAATAAACAACTGGGTGGTGCATATGCTGCAACTGCACAGGCCAAAACACAACAGGCCGCAGCCGCAAGTGGCAATGCCAAAGCAAACCTGAGCAAACAGGCCGAACTGTTTAAAAAAGGAGCCGCAGATTTAGAAAAGGAATAAGAATTATTTCTTCCAACAAGTCGTCATCTCGAGCGGAGTGCAACGAAGTGGAAAAATCTATCTCGGGATAGATCTCTCTGTTCCGCTACGCTTCAATCGAGATGACGACTTTTTTTATAAACCAACCTAGTCGTAGCGTCCCGCTACGACATGCAGTAAAGTTTACTCTGGGGTCTTAGCGAGACGCTAAAACCAGATTAGCGGACGCTAAGACCAGGTTTGTGCAACCCATTTCAATAAGAAAGCCCCAAAGATTAATCTCTTTGGGGCTTTTCTGCAAATTTTTATTGTGTTTTTTTAACGGGACGATACATAAGTAAGTGTATCGGTTGCAGCCCTGCTTGAAGGACTTACACCCCATTTATACGAAATATAAAAAGTCTTGGTAGCCGGATCGTAACGGTTATCATAAGCCGGATCGTTAGCTAAAGTTGCGTTTGCCGTACTTTTCATTGTAACCTTGTTTGTTGCAGGATTAACACTAATGGTTAATCCATCAATCCCGCCTACAGCACCTCCATCAGACCAAACCTGGGCAAAATTAACCGCATTAGCACCGTTACTCGACAAATCTTTGCTTAAGTTTTTAAAGTTTCCGGTCAAAACAGGATCGCCTTCTCTAAATACATAACCTTTTAAGCTATATTTTCCGTCATAACGGTTCCTAACAGCAACTTTAATTACAACTGCGCCAAAATTTTTGCTGATCACTTCTCCCGATGCATCGGTAATGTTTACCGGTAAACCATAAGATAATGCCGGATCAAGCGCTGTACTTCCAAATTTTACCGGAACCTGCACCCTTCTTGTATTGGCCGGGATGGTAATGGTAGTTGGCATGGTAAAAGCATTTGATGGCACTATTGTTAGTGGTGCATCGGTATGTACTGCATTGTATTTGGCCAGTATAGCAGGATCAACCGATAGCGTTACCTTAATATCGGTAGCCTTTGTACTTGACGCCGCATAATTGATATAATAGAAGTAATCGCTTGGCGCATCCTGTTGAATTAGGGAGGTACTTAATGAATTTACACTGCCATCGCCAACCGGAGAGCCAACTGGTATTTCTACAACGGGTGTAGTAGCCGAAAAATCAGGCTGTTCGTTTTTGTTTTTTAAACAAGAAGATAGACCTATCACGCATAACATGGCAACAAGTCCATTCAATATATTTTTATTTTTCATCTTTTTAACTGATTTATTTAACATCCCAGAAAATTCTAGAAGTAAACTGGTTAATGGTACCTTCGGCTACAACATTTGCAGAATTGGTGTTATACTCCCGCTGTGGGTATAACATTCTTACCGGAATTTTTTTGGTAGTTACCGTAGAGGCAATCGAAATCGGCATATCGGCAGGAAGCTCTAAACGTCTGTAATCAGTCCATGGCTCTATCGCATTTGTACCGTTCATTGCCGCCCATTTCTGTTTAATGATCAAGGCAATTTTATCGCTGTTACTGCCCCAGGTTGCAACAGATTGATTGGCAAGATAAGTTGCCGCATCGGCAGCTGTTAAACCAAGGTAAACAAAGTTCGCCGTTACCGCTGCTTCATAATTTGCCTGTGCACTGCTGCTAATGTAGCCTCTTTGTGCCGCCTCTGCCTGGATAAACAAACTTTCGAAATCGGTAATAATCGGTTGAGGCTGATCAAATGATTTTAAAACCCCTTTACCAATGCTGGATACGGTAGCAATGGTTTGATCGAAATTTACATCCTGCCCCCAAATTAAACTTACATAGGTGCTACCTGCTCCATCGTTAACTGTATTGTAGAATTTTCCCAACCTCGGGTCGCTATTGTTTTTAAGGAAATCCATACCGTAAGTACTGGCCAGCATATAGCCGTGCGAAGCTGTTCTGGTACCATCAACACCATAACCGTAAACCGCCCAGAATGGATTTTGCTTACCAGCGGTGTTTAAATAACCCGGGTTATTAAATAAACCTTCTCCGGTTCCAATATAACCAAAGCCGTTAGCTGTAATTTTGGCTATTTCGTCTTTAATATACTGCTCCCTTCCAGGCATCTCAGATTGACGCAGCAGGATCCTTAACTTTAAAGTATTGGCAAATTTACCCCACTTTTGCAGACTTCCCTTTGCATAAATATCAGCAGAAGCGTCGACAGGGGCTACCGTAATGGTTTTGAACAAATTGGCAGCGGTATCAAGCTGTTTAGCCAAATCCTCATAAATACTTTGTGCCTTATCGTATTTTGGATTAAGAAAAGCTACAGATTTTGATGCCTGTGTGTAAGGTACGTTGCCATAAAAATCAACCAGGTACTGATAATCCCATGCTTTCATTGTTTTTGCAACAGCTACATAGAAATTCTGGCCCGATGCTTTACCCTGTGTTTCTAAATATTGATAATCATTTAAGTTATCGTAAAGGTTGGCCCAAAGTGTTGTAGAACCGCCCCAGTTGGTGGTAAAGTTATACGAGCGCTCTTCGTACCATCCCGAAACTCCTCCTGGTGTCATCCAGTAATTCATCCAAAGGGCAGCAAAGCTGTAAAAAATAGATCCACCGGTTGTATAGGCAGCAGTGTTATTTAAAGCTCCGGTTAAAACCAGGGCCGGTTTAACCGTAGTGGCATTGTTTGGATTATCGTTAATATCCAAAAACCCCTTTTTACAGGCACCCAACAATAATACTGCTGATACCGTAAACACATATATTAATTTCTTTTTCATGTTTTTTTCGTTAATCGTTAAAAGCCAACTGTTGCGGTAAAACCATAAATACGGGTAGGTGGCGTTTGGTTCAGGTTGTTTACTCCCTGTGCATTTCCTGTTCCTACGTTAATCTCCGGATCGGTATAAATGTTATCGCTCGGGCGGAACATAAACAGGTTTCTTCCGATAAGTGCTATACTTGCATTTTTGATAAATTTAGCCCTGTTCTGTAGCCATTGGGTAGGTACCTGGTAAGCTAAAGAAAGTTCCCTGATTTTCCAGAATGCCGCACTCATTACGTAGTTGGAAGCTGTATTGTTACGGATACCATCGGCCCAGAAAGATCCATTACCGTTTATAGTGGTTGTATTGGTGTTGGGAACATATACCCCCGGCGAAGTTTGGATAACAGAATTTGGATAAACAAAACGCTCACGTCCGGCCTGGCCAGAAGTATAACTGATACCTGCAAAATCAAGTGTACTGGCAAAACTGTTGTAGAACACGTTGCCGCTACGGTATTCGGCCACACCCGATAAGGTAAAGTTTTTGAAGGTAAAACTGGTATTGATACCCAGCACGTGGCTCGGATTAGTTTGTCCGAAATCTTTGTTAATCGGATTAGAAATCGGTAAGCCGGTATTCGCATCCACAATAACACGTCCCTGCGGATCGGTTTGATAGGTACTCACCTGTAACGAAGGGAAGCTTTGGCCTACAACAATATAGTTGTTATCGCCAATACCCAGTTGGTTCTGGCCCTGGTACAATGATAAAACCTTATTGGTGTTATAAGAATAGTTTATGCCCACATTCCACCTAAACCCATTAGCCAAACCAATAACAGGCGCTGCATTTAAACTAAACTCAATCCCTTTGTTCTGTCCTTCACCGGTATTGATTACCGCACTGGTATAACCCGTTGTGCCCGATAAATCGATACCGTTGATGATCTCCTGGTCTTTTGTATTCTGAAGGTATGCAGAAGTTTCCAAAGTAATGCGGTTATTCAGGAAACCGATGTCGAAACCGATCTCTTTTGAAATCGTCTGTTCAGGTTTCAGGTTTGGATCGTAAACCGCATTATCGATAGAATATCCGGCAGTACCCCCATAAGGAAAGTTTGCTGCAGGGCTGGTGGTAGAAACCAGTTTATACGGATCGATCTGTACCGCATATACTTTCGAAATACCACCACGGATTTTCAGGTTGCTGATTACCTTGCTCTCCTTTAATGCCGGAATGGCATCGGTAAGGGTTAAGGCTACATCAACAGCAGGGTAAAAAAACGAACGGTTGCTTGGTGCCAATCTCGAATCCCAGTCGTTTCTGCCCGATAGGTGTAAGGTTAGGTAATCGTTATAGGTTGCCGTAATATCTCCAAAAACACCCAGTTGTCTCGAGTTGCGTTCAGTTTCCGAACCTACAATCTCGCCCGTACGGTTGTTGATATTAAACAGGTTATCTACAACCAGGTTAGAACCCGACTGCGTCATGTATTTATAGTTTTTCTGGATAACCTGCGCACCGCCAATTACCGTAAATTTAAACCGGTTAAACGTTTTAGTGGCTGTTGCAAGAAAATCGCCAGTATACCTGCTTTCAAATTCGTTGTAATCGGTTACCGACGATTTGTTGTATTGGGTGGCCGCTGCTGCTTTGCCCGAGTTATGTGCGAAATCGGAATACGTGTACGCATAGTTTTTATTTTTTCCCTGCGTGTTCTTACTGCTGAAACCGCCCCTGGCCAATAAGCTCAACCAATCAACCGGTTTGTAGGTAAAAGAAAGATTACCCAATAAATCATCGCGCCTCTCGTTGTTACGGTTCTGCTGCAAACCAAAATACGGACTGCTGTAATAATCATTGTAATAATCGTTCGGATTACCATATTTAGATGTTACATCACTATATTCTGTTAAGGGTACGTTACCCGGCGTATTAATTACGTTATTATATACCTGGTTGGTACTTTTATCGTAATTCCGCTGCGTATAGTTAAAAGAATAATCGGCCATAAATTTATTCAGTTTACGCGTTCCGTTGATGCGGATGGCGGTACGGTTGGATTTATCGCCCGGAACATAACCCTTGCTATTTACACGCTGAAGGTTGATGTAAGTGGTTCCGTTTTCATTTCCGCCCGAATAGGTAAGGTCGTTCTGTTCGTCGATACCCGTTTCGAAGAAATTTTCTTTCTCACCGTCCTTATAGGTATAAGGAACCATCTGGTAGGTACCGTCTTCCAGTACACGGCCAAGCGGCCTTAAACTGCCATCAAAACGATCACCGAAAGTCTGATTTTCGAAAGGCGTGTACAAACCAAAGCCGAAATCATCCTGGTTTGTTCCGCCACCAAACTCAGTTTGCAGCTTCGGGAAGTAACTTAAACGATTTAGTAAAGTGGAATTAGTAAAACTTATACCGCCTCCTTCAGAAGATCCCCTCTTGGTGCTCACAATAATTACACCGTTCGAAGCATCCGATCCGTAAAGCGCGGCAGCATTTGCCCCCTTTAAAATGTTCACATTATCAATATCGTTCGGGTTGATCGAATTTAACTGACTTAAAGGCACAATAATACCATCCAATACCAATAACGCCTGGTTGTTGCCCGTAAACGAACGGTTACCGCGGAGTACAACCCTTACCTGGTCGCCGGCATCGATCTGGTTGTTTGCCTGGTTAATCTGTAAACCTGCAACCTTTCCTGATAAACCTGTAGCCAGGTTGGTTGGGCGGCTTGATGTTAAGGCCTTGCCTGTTACCTGCTGCGTGGCATAACCGATTTCTTTTGGCTTACGCTTAATACCCAGGGCTGTAGAAATGGTAACCTCATTTAAACTCTTGGCATCAGATTCAAGACTGACGTTAAGGTTCGACTGGCTGCCCACGGTAATTTCCTGTGCCACAAATCCGATAAACGAAAACTGCAGCACATCATTTGGGTTAACACTGATGGTAAACTTTCCATCGGAGCCTGTTGAAGTGGCTTTTTTGGTATCCTTGATACGGACACTCACTCCTGGTAAGGGTAATCCATCATTCGATGCAATTACTTTACCGGTGATATTTTTACTTTGGGCATCAGCTTGTAAAATGCCATAAAATAAAAATATGAATAAACACAGTACGAGTTTTTTCATTGTTCTTAGTAGTTAGTTTAAGTTAATAATCCCCGAATAACAGTTTTTTTTAGCTATAAATCAAAAAAAACTTCCTTTATCTTAAAAATGTTATAAATTGCGATTAGAATATCACTAAAATGTTTTAGTAATTTGCAAAAACACTAATTTTTTAGTTGAAAAATACCTCTTTTTTACCTAAATTTTAAGTTTAAAACACAAACACCTAACACACAATACTTACTATCAGAATAAAAATTATTACAAACAATATTTTCCACTCATTTTTTACTAAAAAACACATTTATGAAAAGCATTTTTCTATTTTTTTGTATCATTACTCATGCGGTTTTTTCCTTTTCACAAAATGTGACTGTTGGTGCTGGCGAAAAACCACTTTTAAAGTCTGTGGTAAAAACATTTACCGAAGGAAGTACCTATTTTAACAATGCCCCCGCCAACGGAAAAATCAAGACCGATGGTCAAAAAGAGTTCATCATAAATAATCTGCGTTATAATTTAGAAACGCAACAGCTGGAGTATGCCGAAAACGACCATGTTTACACCGTTCAGGAGGCTGTGCAGTCGTTTACCTTACCCGATTCGGTTGGAAACATACATGTATTTACCAAACTGGGTACAGGCCAGCCGGCCGGTTTCTACGAAACATTGGTTGATGGACGTATTTCACTATTAAAACTGTATGCTGTTAAAAAAGAGGTTACCGAAGACTGGTATACAAAAAAGAAGTCGAACAAAATGGTAAAACAGGATATTTACTTTACCAAAAAAGAAGGTATCATCCAGAAAATTAGCCCTTCAACAAAAAATGTGGCTACCGTTCTGGCCGATAAAAAGAATGATGTTACCGCTTTTATCAAAGATGAACAGCTGGATCTTAAGCAGGGTACCGACCTGGTTAAAATATTTAAATACTACAACGCTTTAAAATAAGCGATTGAAAGAAAGGAAGGTGGGCTAATTACACCTATCCTTTCTTCTGGTATCGATAATATAAACAATCTGCCAACCTTTATCGCCTTTTACCAGCTGAAACGAGTTTACCCCGCAGTGGCTAAATTTTTCGCCTACGTAAAACTTATAATCCGTCCATACAGAAGCAAGCGCGCCATCGATTAATATTTTGGTAAACACAATACGCTCATCATAGATTTCTTTATGCGGGGTAGCGATCACTTTTATAAAATCACTTACCGATTCTGCCCGAACGGTTATTTTTCCATCCTTATTTACAATGGTTTGCATAATGGCATTTGGCGCAAAAGCGGCACGCGTTAAAGTACTATCCCCGGTTTTCATTCCGGTAAAAAGGCGGTTAACGGCTTCCTTAACAGCACTTTCTTCATTGTTCTGCGCATAGCTAACTGTAGCAAAACCCATTAAAAACAGGGCAAAAATGACTAATCCTTTCATGACTTCTCAATTACGTATATCCCATAAATTTATAGTATTTTTGTAAAAGAAGGGAAAAGGAACCGCTGATGTTGTAAAAATCTATCATTTATCCACACATCTTAACAACAGTCAATACGCTTTATATTCAGCCATTTACACTGTTTTAACCCATTGATGTTAATAATTATTTTAAAAACGGATAATTATAATTGGTAAACTTATAATGTGTTTTTCTGCTAATTGGCACGGTTCTTTAATAGTATAATATATGGAAGAAGAATTCTTTTTTGAATCCAACGAAGACGCACAACGCTCGGTAGAACGTTACGAAGAAATGCTCCGCAACCAGGATCAGTATTTTTTCGATGCAGGCGCTTTCGAATACATTGTGGATTTTTACATTGAGAAAAATGATCCGGTCAAAGCTTTGCAGGTAGTTGATTTCGCAATAAGTCAACACCCTTATGCAACTGTTTTTTTAATCAAACAGGCCCATCTTTACATTTTAACAAATAACCAGGAAAAGGCTTTTATCGCTTTGCAAAAGGCAGAACTTTTAGAGCCTTCCGAACCGGATATTTACCTGTTAAGGGGCAATATTTTCCAGAATACCGAACGTTATGACGAGGCACTGGAAAATTATGAAAAAGCTTTAGGGCTCGCCGAAAGTACCGACGAGATTTTATTGCAGATGGCTTATGTATACCAGAGCATGAGCGATTACGAAAATGCCATTACCTATATTAAGCTGAGTTTAGAGCAGAATATGGAGAACCAGGATGGTTTGTACGAACTGGCTTTCTGTTATGATGTGCTCGATAAACAGGAGGAAAGCATTAAGTTTTACCAGCAATATATCGATACTGACCCATATTCGTATGCAGCATGGTACAACCTGGGCAATAGTTTCCACAAACTGAACCTTTTCGAAAAAGCGATCGATGCTTACGATTACGCCATTTTAATAAAAGAGGATTTTAGTTCGGCCTATTTCAACAAGGGAAATGCGCTGGTACAATTGGATAAGTACGATGAGGCCATTGAGGTTTATAAACAGACTTTCGAATACGAACCACCAAATGCCGATACCTATTGTGCCATTGGCGAGTGTTACGAAAAGCTGGAGAAAATGGACGAAGCCCGTTCATATTATAAAAAATCGGTAAAAATGGATCCAAAAATGGCTGATGCCTGGTTTGGGATCGGTGTTACACTCAATTTTGAGGAACGTTATTTCGAATCGCTCCATTTTTATAAAAAAGCAATCGATTTAGAGGCAGAAAATGCCGATTTCTGGTTTGCAATGGCCGATGCTTATTATAAACTGGGCCAGATTGACGAATCAATCGAAGCTTACGAAAAGGTATTGGAATTTAACCCTATGGATATCGAAGCCTGGTTAGATTTCAGCACAGTACTTTACGAACAGGGAAAATTGTTGGAAGCATCAGAAACGATGGCCCAGGCTATAAAGAACAATCCCGAAGCTGCCGAACTGTATTACCGCATGGTTGCCTATCTTTTTGCAATGGGCAGTTATAACGATGCACTGGGCTATCTGGAAACAGCTTTAACAACCGACCCTGAAAAACACTATATTTTATTCGAATATTTACCGCAATTGCAGGATAATAGTGCCATTTTAAACGTAATCAACAGATATATTAGGTAAATCCCCCGTGAGAAAAATTTAACAAATAAATCTCAAAATTTTTTTCACTTTTGTAGGTATATGAATTATCCATTATTAAACGTTCCCGAACGTCCAGCTAAACCGCGCCAGAAAGGCTTAACAATGGTTATGGATAAGGGACTAAGTTTACGCCAGGTAGAAGATTTTATTGAGGTTGCCGGCGTACATACAGATATCGTAAAATTAGGTTGGGCAACATCACACGTAACACCAAACCTTAAAGAAAAATTAGCTTTATATAAAAGTGCAGGTATCCCGACCTATTTCGGCGGAACCTTATTCGAGGCCTTTATCATCCGTAACCAGTTTTCGGATTACCAACGTGTTTTAGACCAGTATGGAATGGAATATGCCGAAGTTTCGGATGGTTCTATCGAGATTGAGCATGATAAAAAATGTGAATTTATCCGCGAACTATCTAAACAGGTAACCGTAATTTCGGAAGTGGGCAGTAAAGATGCCGCGAAGATTTTTGCACCTTACAAATGGATTAAATTAATGCAGGCCGAAATCGAAGCCGGCTCTTGGAAAGTAATTGCCGAAGCCCGCGAAGGTGGTAACGTAGGTATTTACCGTGGAAGCGGCGAGGTACGCGAAGGTTTGGTTGATGAAATTTTAACCCAGATCCCCGAAGAAACCATCATCTGGGAAGCACCACAAAAAGAGCAGCAGGTTTGGTTTATCAAACTGATTGGCAGTAACGTAAACCTGGGCAATATTGCCCCTGCAGAAGTAATTCCTTTAGAAACCATCCGTTTGGGATTACGCGGAGATACTTTCGATTATTTCCTGAACCAGGTAAAATAATCAGATATAAGCAACAGTATTATAAATCAATTATTCTAGATTTTGTCACATTGAGCCTGTCGAAATGCATTTTGCAACCATCCTTCGACAGGCTCAGTATGACAATCCATCTTTATATAATACAGTAGCACCTTGTTTATAATTGAATATGAAAACATACGGCTTAATCGGCTATCCTTTATCTCATTCTTTCTCTAAAAAATATTTTACAGAAAAGTTTTTGAACGAAGGGATCGCCGATCATCAATACGAACTTTTCCCGATCGAAAATATCAAATCGTTACCTGATCTGTTGAGCGAAAACCCTTCACTTTTAGGCCTTAACGTAACCATTCCGCATAAGGTAAATGTACTTTGTTATTTGAACGAAGTAGAAGAGGCTGCAGAAAAAATCGGTGCGGTAAACTGCATTTCCATTAAAAGTTTCGAAGGCGAAAATTATTTAAAAGGTTATAATACCGATGCATACGGTTTTGAAGCTTCGTTAAAACCATTATTGGGCCCTCAGCATACAAAAGCATTGATTTTTGGCGATGGGGGAGCAGCCAAAGCAGTGAAATACGTTTTGGAAAAATTAAATATCGAATACCTGGTGGTGGTGCGCAAAGCGACCGAAGGCGCTATTTTATATGCCGATATTACACCAGAAATTCTGACTTCGCATAAATTATTGATCAACACCACACCGTTGGGAATGTCGCCAAATGTTGATACCTTTCCCGAAATTGATTATACCCAGCTTAGCGCCGAACACCTGGCATACGATCTGGTATATAATCCATTGGAAACCGCCTTTTTGGCTAAAGCAGCAGCACAGGGGGCAAACATTAAAAACGGATTGGAAATGTTATACCAACAGGCAGAAAAAGCCTGGGCAATCTGGAATAAATAATTAATCTATCGTCATTGCGAGGAGGAAGGACAGTCTGCCCCGATGTCGGGGAAGCAATCTTTGAGAAAATATTATGAAATTAAAACAGCTTATTTTTTTACCCTTTGTATTGCTTTTGTTCTTCACTGCCTGCCAGAACCACGATTATAGCCCGAAACCCAAGGCTTATTTCAGGATAGTATTTCCTAAAAAAGAATATACCACGTTTAGCAAACCTGTTCCCTTTACTTTTCAGTATCCAACTTATGCTTCGGTTGAGCAGGACCTGAGCCGCGATGCAAGAAAAAACTGGTACAACCTGCATTTTAAACAGTTTAACGGCTTTTTACACTTAACCTATTACGATGTATCGGGCAAGGGCGAATATGATGAAATGGTAGAAGATGCCCGCAAGCTTGCCTTTAAACATACCATAAAGGCCAGCGCCATTGATCAACGGATTATCCATTATCCCGATCATAAGGTCTATGGCATTTATTACGCTATAGAAGGCAATACCGCCTCATCTGTACAGTTTTTTTTAACCGATAGTGCCAAACATTATTTTAGGGGGGCACTATATTTTAATGAGCGCCCACAATACGATTCTATTGCGCCCGTTGTTAAGTTTATAAAAAAAGATATCGACACTTTGATTGCCACCTTTAAGTGGAAAAATTAATATCATCTTGCAGGATGTGTTACATCCTGATTTTTTCTAAAAACCTATGATTACAGTAAAAACCTTCACTTTTAACGCTTACAGCGAAAATACTTATCTGCTATACGATGAAACCAAAGCATGTGTGATTATCGATCCGGGGATGTACGAAGGTTTTGAGCAGAACGAACTGGCAGCTTTCATCAAACAGGAAAATCTAAAACCCGTTTTGCTGTTAAACACGCATTGCCACCTCGACCATGTTTTTGGCAATAAGTTCATTTTCGATACTTATGGATTAAAACCTCAGTTTAATGAAGGCGAACTGCCGATTTTAAATGCTATTCCAGGTTATGCACCATCAATGGGCTTTACCCGTTACGATGTTTCTCCTTTACCCGATACCTTTCTACCCGAAACAGGAACCATATCTTTTGGTAACAGCACGCTAAGCCTTATTTTCGCCCCTGGCCACTCGCCCGCACATTTATGCTTTTACAGTGCGGCCGATCATATTTTAATGGGTGGCGATGTACTTTTTTATGGCAGCATTGGCCGTACTGATTTACCGGGCGGTAACCATCAGCAATTAATCCAAAACATTTCCGACAAACTTTTTGTATTACCTGATGAAACCATTGTTTACCCAGGCCACGGACCGGCCACGAGCATTGGTTTCGAAAAGCAACACAATCCGTTTTTTTGATGGAAGATGGAAAGTGAGTGTAAGATGTAAAATGGATGATGGAGAACATAATGTATAAAACGGATGTTGGGAATATTCCCCTTCTATCTTACCTGATACATATTAATTTTGCAATCATGCCTCATCCATTTTACATTTTCCAT